>JAHDBK010000147.1 GCA_020630455.1 Saprospiraceae bacterium | reverse complement strand
TTATTCACTTATTAGAAAAATCTAATGTCTATAGTCTATTATCTGATTGTCTATATTTCTAAAACGATAAATATAGTTAAAATGCTTCTAAATGAACAATTCGTAGTAATATTTTATTTATTAGATGCTATTACGAAATTTTTTTATGGAAGATAAATTTGTATTTTTGGTTATAGTCGAGGCATTACTCGAAAAACATAGCCGTAGCTATGTTTGAGAGGAATAACGAAGAATATAATAAAAAAGACAATTTAGCTATAATCAATTTTTCGTAATAACATCTATTATTATTAATAATGAATAAAATAAGTATTTTTTGGCATAGAAGGGATTTAAGAATTGAAGATAATGCAGGACTTTATCATGCTTTAAAGCAAAGTCCATTTCCTGTTTTGTCTTTATTTATTTTTGATACTAATATCTTAGATAATTTAGAAAGGAAAGATGCACGGCTTTCTTTTATTCACGATAATTTATTATTTATAAAAAAACAATTACAATCACTTGGAACTGATATTTTAATCAAAAAGGGAAAGCCTATTGACGTTTGGAATGAAATTATAGAACAATTTAATGTTCAAGAAGTTTATACAAATAGAGATTATGAATCGTATGCTATTCAAAGAGATGATAAAGTAAATTCTTTATTAATTAATAAAAATATATTATTTAAAACCTATAAGGACCATATCATTTTTGAGAAAGATGAGGTCTTGAAAAATGATGGTACTCCTTATACCGTTTTTACTCCATTTAGTAAAAAATGGAAGCTAAAATTAGAAGAAAAGCAATCTTTATATAAAGGCACAAATATATCTTATTATCTAAAGCCATATCCTAATTATTTTTATCAAAACAACTATTTAAAGGTAGAAAAATCTTTGCCTTTTCCTAGTTTAAACGATTTAGGATTTGAAGAATCTGATATTCCTTTTCCTAAAAAAGAAGTGAAGCAGGGACTCATAAAAACTTACGATAAAACGCGAAATTTTCCAGCTATTGAAGGTACTTCTAAATTAGGTGTTCACTTTAGGTTTGGAACAAGGAGTATTCGCCAAGCAGTTTTAAAAGCACAAAATTTAAACGAAACCTATCTTAATGAATTAATTTGGAGAGATTTTTATTCGAATATTTTACAACATTTTCCTCATGTTGAACACAATGCTTTTCGTTCTCAATATGATGCTATTCCTTGGAGGAATGATGAAAATGATTTTGAAGCATGGTGCCTTGGAAAAACAGGTTATCCAATAGTAGATGCAGGTATGAGGGAACTTAAGGCAACGGGATATATGCACAATAGAGTAAGGATGATTTGTGCCAGTTTTTTGACCAAACACCTTCTTATAGATTGGCGATGGGGAGAAGCTCATTTTGCTAAATATTTGCTTGATTATGATTTGGCTAGTAATAATGGCGGTTGGCAATGGGCTGCTGGTTGTGGAACAGATGCCGCCCCTTATTTTAGAATATTTAATCCTTATTCGCAACAACAAAAATTTGATAATCAATTTCAATATATCAAAAAATGGATTCCTGAATGGAATACCGAAGCCTACCCAGAAGCCATTGTAGAACATTCTTTTGCTAGGAAAAGATGCTTGGAAACTTATCAATCAATTCTTAAAAAATAAAGAAAATTCTTTATAAAATAATAAATGCTGTTCTTCTATTATTTTTGCGACCTTCTTTAGTTTCATTAGTATCAATTGGTTGAGATTCTCCATAACCCTTATATCTTAATCGATTAGGATTAATTCCCTTTTCAATTAAATAAGTATAGACTGCTTTGGCTCTATTCTCTGATAGTGTTTGATTATCAGAATCAGAACCTACATTATCAGTGTGTCCTTCAATTTGAATTTTAATTTTGCTTTGTTCATTCAATAAATCATATAACTTTTGTAATTCTGTTTCTGATTCTTGTTTTAATTCAGCAGAACCTGTATTGAAGAATATATTTTTAAGAATAATAGGTTTAGATTCCACGAAACTAAATTCTGTTTGGGTGCTAGTAGGTTTGCTTACTAATGCAGGAGGGATTTTTTGTAATTCAATAACCAATTCAAATGGCTTCTTTAAATCTGTATCTTCATTTAATTCAAAATTCTCAGAAGAGAATAGGTAATTTTCTTTACTTACATTCAGGCTATAATTTGTACCTACAGGCAAACAAACTAAAAATTCTCCGTTTTCATCACTCAAAGAATAAGCATGCCTTTTTTGTATACTTAAATCCATAAACTCAACTTTAGCAACTAAAGGTTTTTTAGATTCAGCATCAATAACTTTAGCTTTGACATAGGTTACAGGTTCTGGTCTAATAGATTCATCTAATTTTAGTTGATATATATCATGTCGATTAAAACCAACACCATCATTTCCTTTTTCTTTTTTGATAAACTTATCAGAATCAAAATAAGCATATTCTCCATCAAGACTTACAGTGAAACTCCCTTCATTATTAACGGTATTAATAGGTTTTCCTAAGTTAATGGGTTCTCCCCATGTTCCATCATCTTGTAGTTTTGACATGAAAATATCTAATCCCCCAAAACCTGGATGACCATCTGATTTAAAGTATAATGTTTTACCGTCAGGGTGAATGAAAGGGGTTTGTTCATGACCTTTAGTATTTATTTTCCCTTTAATGGGTTTTGCTATAGACCAAGCACCCTCGTCATTTTGATGACTTACATAGATGTCTGCCTTTCCATCGCTCCCTTTTCTTTTGCTTGTAAAATATAAAGTCATACCATCTGCTGATAAACAGGGTTGAGATTCCCAATCTTCAGAATTAATGGCTCTGCCCATATTCACAGGTAAAGTCCATTTTCCATTTTTGAATTGTGAATAATAAATATCACAACTTCCATAGCCTACATTTCTACGATTACAAGCCGTAAAAACGACAGATTTACCATCTGCCGAAAAAGATTGATTTCCCTCATTGTCATTACTATTTATATTATCCATTGCTTTAGCTGGACCCCAAGTGCCGTCACTCATTTTTTTGCAATAAAAAATATCTTCTTGACCTTTAACTACTCTAGTAAAAAAGAAAGTTTCTTCATCAGCAGAAATTGAAGGAAAGTATTCACTTTCTCGGGTGTTAATATTCGGGCTCATTCTATCAAACTCAAAAGACACTTCTTTCCCTTCCATACTTATCATAAATAAACAATTTTCTTTGGCATCTTTGGCTTTTGCAATTAAACTTTCTCTAGCTTTTGGTGCTTCTATATATAAATCTAGGTGTTCAATGGCTTCATTACATTTTCCTAATTTTTGCTCTATAAATCCGAGTGTGTACAATAATTTAGTATTGTAATAAGGGTCTAAGTCAATAACTTTTTCAAGTGTTTTTTCTGTTTCTTCTAAATGTCCTTGACTGTATTTTACAGCACCATATTCTATATAAGCATCTATAAATTTAGGGTCGGCGTTTATCGCTTTATCTAATTGTTCTAAGGCTTTAGCGTCTTGCCTTGCTCTACTTAATTCTTTTCCCTTCTCATAAGCTTTTAAGGCTTTCTTGGACGTTGTTTTGATTGTGGTATAATTTTGAGCACTTAAAGTTATTCCAATTAATAAGAAAAATAGACCACTTATTATATATCTCATTTTTATTATTTTTAATAATTAATAAAGAAATTTCTTTATTAATTGTGTTTTTAATAATTATATTATAAAAATATAAAAGTATGTAATTTATATCAATATTATTCTTAAAAATAAATAAAATCCTGTTAAAAAAAGTTGCTAATTCTAATAAATTGGGTCATAAAACTGTTAATATATTAATAGTTCATTGATTAGAATTGTTTAAAAATTAATTATTTTCCACCATAAAATGTATTTTTGGCATCTAATAGATGAACCAATTTAAACAAGTTCTTAGAGCATATTTTAATTTTTATGAAAATCAACATATTTTAAACAAACATAAATTATTATGAAAAGAAATATTTTAATGTTTACCTTTTTAGCAATTATCATGTCAATAGTGGCATGTACTCCTAAAACAGGTGAATCAACAACCGAAACAACCCCCCCTAAAGAAGAAACGACCACAAGTACTACGCCAAATCCACCAGCAACAAATGATAGTGGTGCTAAATGTCCTACCTTTGATGATGCTCCTGACAAGGATAAAGCAATTGAGGATTATGTTTTGTGTAAAGATGAAGTCAATCGAGGTAATTTTGATAAGGCTTTTGAATTTTGGCAAAAAGTATATGAAGCATCTCCAGCAGCTGATGGTAGAAGAAATACCGTTTTCATATGGGGTATTCAAATTTATGATCATTTTTATAAAAATGAAACAGATGCTGCGAAGAAAAAAGAGCATTATAATAAAGTAATGGAAATCTATGAGGATTGGCTCAATTGTTATCCTGATGACGAAAGCTTTGTGAAAGGAAGAAAAGCATTTGATATTTATTATAATTATCCTGAATATGCTAATGATGGTGAAAAATATACTATGTTCAAAGATGTAATAGATGCCGAAGGAGTAAAAACCCAAGCATTTGTCTTGAATCCATTCACAGATTTACTAATTGGTCAGTATAATACAGGTAAAATCCAAATGCCTGAAGCTCAAAAATATGCTGGATTGATTATGAATGCTTTGGAAGAAGGATTAAAATCAAAAGATAAACAAACCCGTGCTGATTTTCAAATCGTAGAATCTTATGCTCCAATTAGATTAGAGGAGTTCGAAACGATTAAAGGATTTTATGCTTGTGACTATTATACCAGTAAGTATTTCTATATTTTTGAAGAAGATAAGTCTGATTGTGATGCCATAGAACAAGTGTATTCTACCTTACGTTGGGCAGATTGTCCTGATGCTAATGCTAAATTAACAGAAGTAAAAGCGGCATGGAATAAGCATTGTGTAGAACCACAAGGACCAACAGTTGATCCTAATCGTCCACCATCTTGTAAAGATTTATTATTAGAAGGAAGGGTTGACGAAGCTTTAGAATGCTTAGAAAAAGGCTATGAAAAAGCAACAGATTCAGAAACAAAAGCAAAATATGCCTATGCTATTGGAAGTATTTATTATGGTAAAAAGAAGAATTTCAGTACAGCAAGGTCTTGGTTAGAAAAAGCATTGACCCATAAGCCAGGTTGGGGCAAACCTAATTTGATGATAGGAGATATGTATGCTTCTAGTGGTACTAGATGTGGACCTGGAACAGGATGGGATAGCCAAATAGTAATTTGGCCAGCAATGGATATGTGGGAAAGGGCTAAAAAAGACCCACAAACTTCTAGTAAGGCTCAAAAACAAATTAATAAATATTATCAATATTTACCAACAAAGCAAGATGGTTTTATGAGAGGTGTTAAACATGGCGATTCTTACAAAGTGAATTGTTGGATACAAAGAACAACAACAGTAAGATTACGAAACGAATGATTTTTAGTATAAAAAAACTAAACAAGGCTACGAGGAATATTCCTTGTAGCCTTGTTTTTTTGTAATAAATTATAACTACAAAGTCCCTCTTAGAGCTTGTTCTCTTTCAATGGCTTCAAACAAGGCTTTGAAATTTCCTTTACCAAAAGACTTCGCTCCTTTTCGTTGAATAATTTCGTAGAATACAGTAGGTCTATCTTCTACTGGTTTTGTAAATATTTGTAATAAATAACCTTCATCATCTCTATCTACCAAGATATTCAATTTTTGTAGGTCTTTAATATCTTCATCAATTTCTCCTACTCTGTCTAATACATCTTCATAATAATTATCAGGAACATATAAGAAATCTACTCCATTTTCTCTGAGTTGAGAAACAGTAGAAATAATGTCATTAGTAGCTAAAGCAATATGCTGTACTCCTGCACCTTTATAAAAATCTAAATACTCTTCGATTTGTGATTTTTTCAAACCTCTTGCAGGTTCATTGATTGGGAATTTTACCCAGCCATTGCCATTAGAAACCACTTTACTCATCAAAGCGGTATATTTAGTAGAAATATCTTTATCATCAAAAGTAATTAATAAATTGAATCCCATTACTTCTTGATAGAATTTTACCCATTTATTCATTCCTCCTAGTTCAACATTGCCAACGCAATGGTCGACAAACCTCAATCCCACTTCAGGGTATCGTTTGTTGGGTGTACGAGCTGCAAAACCAGGCATAAACACTCCATTATAATTTTTTCTTTCTACAAAGACATGAAGCGTTTCTCCATAAGTGTGGATAGCGGCTGTTTTGATTTCTCCGTCATCATCAGTCAATGTTTCTAATGTTCTAGCAGATTCTGCTCCTCTACTCAAAGCATCATTGTATGATTTTTCGGCATCATCAACCCACAAAGCCAATACTTTTACACCATCACCGTGTAAGGCAACGTGTTGGGCAATTTCATGTTCAGGGTCAAGAGCGGCAGTCAATACAAAACGTACTTTGTCTTGTTGTAAAACATAAGAAACCACATCTCTACTTCCTGTTTCAGGACCTCTATATGCTACCCATTGAAAACCAAAAGCAGCTTGATAATATATAGCAGCCTGCTTGGCATTTCCAACATAAAATTCTACATAATCCGTTCCTAACAAAGGCATCAAATCATTTTCGATTCCTGTTTTTTCTTTGGTTAACGTATCCATATTTATTTTAATTTAGTATTGCGTATTCAGTATTAATAATTGAGTACTAAATACTGTATTGTTTTATAAAATATAAAGAAAATTCTTTATTAAAGCCAACTTTTATAATAGTCTTTATCTTCTACGCCTGCTGCGTGTTCTGTCATTTGTAAAGGATAAAAAGTATCCACCATGACAGCTAATTCGTGAGTAGCCGTTTTTCCAATACTCTTCTCAACTGTACCGGGGTGAGGCCCGTGAGGAATACCGCCTGGATGTAGGGTAATCATTCCTTTTTCTACATGTTTTCTAGACATGAAATCACCATCAACATAATACAATACTTCATCACTATCAATATTAGAGTGATTATAAGGAGCAGGTATAGCTAATGGATGATAGTCATATAAGCGTGGACAAAAAGAACAAATCACAAAGCCTTTGGCAGCAAATGTTTGGTGTACAGGAGGTGGCTGATGAACACGTCCTGTAATAGGTTCAAAATTATGAATAGAAAAAGCATAAGGATAGCAATACCCATCCCAACCCACTACATCAAAAGGATGATTGAGATAAGTATAAGGATAAATGATATTTTGTTTTTTAATATAAAATAAAAAATCTCCTTTTTCTGAATGCGTTTCTAAATTTTGTGGTTTGCGAATATCTCTTTCACAAAATGGAGAATGTTCTAATAATTGACCAAATTGTCCTCTGTATCTTTTAGGGGTAACTACTGGACTATAACTCTCAACAATGAATAATCTATTATTATCATCATTAAAAATCAATTGATATGTAGTACCTCTCGGAATGACTAAATAATCTCCGTATTCAAAATCAATATTGCCATACATTGTTTTTAGCGTCCCTGTCCCTTCATGGATGAAAATGACTTCGTCAGCATCAGCATTTTTAAAGAAATAATCTTCCATAGAAGATTGTGGTGCAGCTAAACTGATTTGACAATCTTTATTGACCAAAACAGGCTTTCTACTTTTTAAATAATCCTTTTCTGGTTCTACGCTATACCCTTTAAGGCAACGATGTTTCAATTGCTTATCCGAAACCACCTTGGGAGCAACAGAAAATGGCTCGCCAACCTGTTTGATTTGAGTAGGAGCATTGACGTGATATAGTAAGGAATACATATCATCAAAACCAATGGTTGAAAACAATTCCTCATGGTATAGACTTCCGTCTTTTTGTCTAAATTGGGTGTGTCTTTTTGGTGGAATTTGACCTAAACTATAGTAATGCATCGCTTTATTATTTTAATTATACAAATATATAAAAAAATACTTAATCATTATGTTCAAAAAATTGGATAACAAATGGTGTTTAAAAATTATTTTTATATTAATAATAAAGAATTTTCTTTATTATTTTAAAAATTAATAAATAAGCCTAAATGGAATATAAATACTGGTCTATAGCTTTTTGATTTTTTA
>JAHDBK010000146.1:3405-8101 GCA_020630455.1 Saprospiraceae bacterium | reverse complement strand
CAAAACAAAATTCTTATTTCAAAAACTCAATAAACTTATGTTACAGTGTACTAAGAGTATGTTTAAATTTTAAACATGCTCTAAAAATATAACTCATGAAAAATTATAAATGGATATCCTTAAATATCGCTTTTCTCATGCTATTCACTCAATGCGATTTCAATCAAAGTAAGTCGGGGCAGTTTGAAAAATGTTCTAGAAAAGACGGAGGCGTTTGGGAAGTGAGCCAAGTTGACGAATATAGATTATATGGAGTAGGTCAACCTTTGCTTTTTTCAAATAATTTAGGAGTTATAGGCGAATATGAATTTACTAAAGAAGATGCTCCTATTCCAGGTAATATTGCTTATTTCAGACCAAGTAGTGGTGGTGAAGAAGAACATATTATACAAGCATCTACACCCGAAGATATAGTGCAAATAGCAGTCTATCATCTAGGAGCGAATTTTTCTCAAGGGGATTATATAACAGGTTATGCCTTAGATACCGATTTTGATAAATTTCAGATGAAATGGTATGACTCTACTTCAAGAAACGATACGATAATTTCTCATGTCTTGACTTTCGATAATTTGGGAAATTAAGTAAATGATAAAGAATGTTCTTTATTATTTTTTTGTTAATAATAAAATATTATTTGAGATGGATAATTATAAATCAACATTTACCATAATATTTTTGTTGTTTTTTCAACATGTTTGTCATGCCCAAGAAGATTATTATTATCAAAGACTTGGTCTTGAATCAACAGTTGATAAAATAACGGTTGAAGTGGTTTTATTTACTTCCTTGAGTGGACATAGTGACCCTATAAGGGACCAAATTACCACTTATGTCGATGAAAAAAGAACAGAACTTCTTCCCGCTGAACTTTCTAAACTCGTCGACCCTTATTTAGAAATCAAAAAATCTTGTAAAGAACTATCTCTTCTCTTGGATGATATTAAACGAAAAACCGATTTAGCTTTAAATCCATGCCCCAAAACCGTGCAGTTGTTAAATTCGTGCAGAGCTAATATCAGAAATACAATTGCTTCAATTACAGCATACAATGAGACAGTTTCAACATGGAAGACTTGGAACAATCAGAATAGAGATAAAAATATCCAAACTGCTTTGAAATATAATGCGGATATATTTCGATATTTTCAAAAATTTTTAGAATCTTTTGAACAATTTGTAATGGTGGAAAACTGTAAAAAAAGAAACTCTTCAGAAATCCCTATAGATGTTAAGACGATTCCTCCTTCCGAAAAATACGAAGTAGTAACTGATTACGATGCCAAAGTTTTTCTAGGGAATTGCCTAAGCTTACCTTTAAATTCGCCTAAACTTAAAGATCGTTTAATGGTTATTTCAGAAGTTTATACTTCCTCTATCCCTGTTAGAATTAATAAGTTTCGACTAAGAGATAAGGTGGATAGACCCGAAGGAGATTATTTTATTGCCTATCAATTTGATCCCAATTTTGATAATTCATATATAAAAAAATATTATCAAGTAATTAGGTATAAAGACCAATTATACGTCTTATGTGAACCTTATGACTCGGATAAAAATCAATGGATTAATCCTTGGGTCAAAGAAATTAGGCTTAAACCTGAAGAAAAAATGCATATTGATTTAGTTGGTAAGAAAAAGTTACAAAAAATAAAAACCGTTGATAAAGCAACAAGTCTCAAAATTATAGCGAATCAAGAGGCTATAAAATTTTTAAAAGATTACTATAGCATACCATTTCTTTCCCATGAAAGGTATAAGTATTTAATTTTTCAATCGGACGATTCAGATAAAAAATACAAAGTACATGATTTAATAGGTTATAATATGGGTTATTATGAAATTGAAGGCGAGTATATTATTTCTTATTGGTATAATGAAAGTACAGGGGAAGCTATTAAATATTATCATATGGTCGTATTATTTGAAAACCAATTTTATATACTTTGTACTCTAATTGAAGAAGAATTGAAATGTTTTTATTGTCGTCCGGCAGCATCAGAATTGATATTATCTGTTCATTCGAAAAAAATCAAAAAAAATAAATTGAAGAAAAAGAAGCTGGAACAGTTAAAGAGTAATCAGTATTAAGTAATGTAATTTAGAAAGATTTTCATTTAAATAATAAATAAATTTTGTTATTTTTATTAAAAATAAATAAAAAATGAAAATAGATATAGCCATAGTTGATGACCAATATCATCTCATAGAAGCATTGAGAGAATCCCTCAATTTGTTCGAAGAAGTTAATGTTGTTTTTACGGCATCAAACGGTCAAGATTGTATTGATAAACTCAATAGTAGTTTACCAGAACCTGACTTGATATTGATGGATATAGAAATGGACGTGATGAACGGTATTCAAGCCACCAAAACCATCACTACTCAATTTCCGAATATCAAAATCTTAATGTTGAGTGTATTCAATGATGATAATAATATTTTTGAATCTATAATTGCAGGTGCACAAGGATACTTATTGAAAGGAGAAAAACCAACTAAAATCATTTCTTCCATCGAAGAAGCACTAGAAGGTCGCCTTCCTGTTTCTCCTGAAATAGCTCAAAAAACACTCAATCTAATTCGAAATGGTATACAAAATCCAAAGAACAACTTAAGTCCTCAAGATTTCAATCTCTCAAAAAGAGAAACAGAAATATTAGAAGAGTTAGCCAATAGGTTGAATTATCAAGAAATCGCCGAAAAGTTATTTATTTCTCCCAAAACAGTTAGAAAACACATAGAAAATATCTACAAAAAATTAGAAGTACATTCAAAACTAGAAGCGGTACAATTAGCCTTGAAAAATCAATGGTTTTAGTTTTTTTCTTTATATTTGTAAATACAAGCAATTTTTCAAAAACTAAAAATACTATAGACGTTATTACGAAAAGTTTTTTATGAAAGATAAATTAGTATTTTTAATTATAGTCGAGGCATTACTCGAAAAGCATAGCCTTAGCTATGGTTGAGAGGAATAACGAAGAATAGAATTAAAAAGACAATTTAGCTATAATCAATTTTTCGTAATAACGTCTTATAAAAAATAAAGAAAACTCTTTATTTTTTTATTTATTAATATTATTCAAATAAAAAATAATCCAATATACTCCATGAGGATTATTCTATTATTTTTGGTGTTTTTATATCCCTTAAATTCAATATATAGCCAAGATTACTATATAGATTATCCCTCATTTCAAGAAAAAATTCCTAATAATGCTATCATGGATATTAATCAAGATAGTCTAGGTTTTTTATGGTTCAGTACAACCAATGGACTGATTAGATATGATGGTCACGATATTAAAGTATTTAAACATGAGGACAAAGACTCTACTTCACTTCTTTGGGATTTTGTCATTTCTACAACAATTCATTCTGATTCTTTAATTTTTGTAAATACTAGGGTAGGACTGAGCATTTATAATATTCGAAAAGGTGAATTTGAACATAGAAATATAAAAGGTGAAATCGATAATAGTAGTAATCAATATATCTCTTATGGATTGTTTGATAATGAAAAAAATTATTGGACTTTTAATAATAATAATATTTATTATTTAGATAATAATTATCAAATATTTCACAAAATTGATTTCAACTTTGAAACTGAAAATGAAACTTACATTTTTATGCACAAGGATAAAAATGGAGTCATTTGGTACATTAGAAATAATGAATTTTTAGGGATTAAAAATAAAAAGAAATTGCATTATTTCAAATATGACCAAATTACGATGACTAATGTTGCTAATTCTAATTTTATTGATTCAGACAATATATTATGGTTTATTTCAGAAGGCAAATTATGGAATTGGAGTGCCGAAACTTTTGAATTAAATAAAGTCTATAAAGACAATCACCCTATTTTCGATTATCAATTAGTATCTGTCTATGTGGATTCTGATAAAGATATTTGGATGAGTACCCTTGAAAATGTGTTAATACAAATCACAAGGAATAAAGACGGTTCCGAAAAAATTATTTATTATAATAAAAATGACAATACAGATGATAAAACCTTAAACAGAAGAGCCTTAGTTGTTTTTGAAGATAATCAAGGCTTGATATGGATTGGAACAGGAAATGGTTTGTATTCTTATAATAAAGATAAATCTGTAATCAAAAAGATAGGAAATGCTTTTAGTGATGATATTAAATTAGCAGATGATATAGTTTGGAATTCCTACCTTGATAAAAACAATACGCTTTGGTTAGGAACTAATAATGGAATATCAAAATTGCAATTAAAATCTAAATTTATTACCCATTATTATGATGGAAATGATGCTGTATTGGAACATAAAAATTACTTCAAAGGAGATAATGGTCTTAAAGGAAATATCATTACAAATGTCAAAGAAGATAAACAAGGTAATATCTGGTTTCAGTCATTATTTAATGGTTTGTATAAATATGATGCTAAAAGAGATTATTTTGAACAATTCATCTATCCAGATTATAAGGATATGCGTGCTTATTCTTTTTATATCCAAAGTGATACTTTGATATGGGTTATTGGACAAAATATTTGGAAACTCAATCCACAAACTAAGGTCAGTTCAATATTCAAAAAAGGAGATAATATTTATGCCTATTGTAGTTTGATTAAAGATGATGAATTATGGGTGGGTAATTCCGCCTCAGTTATGAAAATAGATTTGAAAAATAATACGATAAAGGAATACTCTAA
>JAHDBK010000146.1:0-3305 GCA_020630455.1 Saprospiraceae bacterium | reverse complement strand
CTTATGATGATAAACAAGGCTTCAATAATAAAGATTTTAATCAATATGCTTTGAATTATCAAAATGGAGAAGTATTCATGGGACACAATACAGAGTTTGTTGTTTTTAATCCTCTTGATATTAAAAAAGATACTACCGTTCAAAAAATTTATATTACCAAATTATTAATTAATAATCAAAAAAATAAAGAGTTTTCTTTATTTTCAAAGGAATTGAAGCTAAAGCCTTCTGATAAAACTTTGAATATCACTTTTGCTCATTTGAGTTTTAAAAATTCATCTTCTAATCAATACGCCTATCAGTTAGAAGGTTTTGATGAGGACTGGGTGGTTGTAGATGCTAATAATAGAAAAGTTACTTATACCAATTTACCTTCAGGACAATATACATTTAAAGTAAAAGCTTCAAATGCTTCGGGTTTTTGGACTAGAGAAAATTTAGTACTTAAAATTCAAGTATATCCTCCTTTTTATAAGACTTGGTGGTTCATTCTTCTTTCTATTTTAGCTAGTGGTGGATTGATTGCCTATACTATTTATTATATTCAAAAAAGTAGGTATCAAAAGAAGGTCAAACAACTAGAAATGAATGAAAAAATCAATAAAGAACGCATTAGAATTTCTAGAGATTTGCATGACAATGTTGGTTCTCAATTGACTTATATTATTAATAAATTGGATATTATGGAGTTTCAAGCTGCCAAATCCAAGCAACAAAAAATAGAACAAAACGCTTCTTCTCTTAGCAGTTTTACAAGAAAGACCATTTCTCAATTAAGAGAAACCATTTGGGCGATTCATAAGAGCGATAGAACTTTAAAAGATTTTATTAATAAAGTTAGTCAATATATCAAAGAGCAACTTCAGGAGAGTAGAACCCAATGGAAAATTGAAAATCATATAGAAAAGGAAATTTCTTTTTCCCCTACTATCACCCTTCATCTTTTTAGAATTATTCAAGAAGCTACCCAAAATATGATTAAATATGCCGATGCTTCCCAATTTAATATTGATTTTAATATGATTAATAATCAATTAATTATTAAAATTGATGATAATGGAAAAGGCTTTGATATTAATACTATCAAGAATGGCTATGGACTCAATAATATGAAAGCACGCTTAGATGAAATTCAAGGAACAATAAATATAGAAAGTCAAATTAATAAAGGTACTACCATAAAAGTTTCTCTTCCCATCTAAAAAATACGGCATTTGCCTTATTTCTTTTCTTTTTGAATATTAATAATTTTGAATTATCAAATCTGATAATAAACAATAAACTATTATAATTATTTTTTTGAAAAAGATAAAGAGTTTTCTTTATAAAAATATAGAAAATGAAAAATTTATTGTTTACTTTCTTTATGTGTGTTTCTTTGAATTTAAATGCTCAATTCAATTTAGTACATGATATAAATTCGGGTACTTCTAGTTCTGCCCCTACATATATTGTGGAGCTGAATAATAAATTTTACTTCAAGGCAAATAACGGCAGTTCAGGGACTGAAATATGGGAATACGATGGTATAAATACTCCAACACTTTCTCTAGATTTTTTTTCTGGTTCTGGCGGTTCTAATCCTGATTATTTAGCGGTATATAATTCCAATATATATTTTGGAGGCAAGTCATCTAATTTAACTGGATTCGAATTGTGTTATTATGATGGAAGTACCAATAGTGCGGTAGTAGCGGATATAAATCCTGGTGCAGCAAGCTCAAGTCCTAGGCAATTGTTTGTATTTAATGGAAAACTTTTATTTAGTGCCGATGATGGAACGAATGGTAGAGAATTATGGGAATATGATGGTGTAAATCCGCCTACTATGCTCATCAATATACATCCGACAGGTAACTCATTCCCTGCTGGATTCAAAGTCTTTGATTCAAAATTATACTTTAGAGCAAGTGATGGGGCAGGAAGAGAATTATTCGTTTATGATGGCATAAATACTCCTTCAATGGTCGCCAATTTAGGAGCAAATGGTATTCAAGAATTGGAAGTATTCAATGACGAACTATATTTTCATAGAACTGCAGGTGAAATGTATAAATATGACGGTGTCAACCCTCCTTCTTTAGTTTTTGATATTGGAACGGGTATAGGAGAAATGGAAGTTTTAGATAACAAACTAATTTTTGTAGGAGATGACGGTGTAAATGGTACTGAACTCTGGGAATATGATGGAACAAACCCACCTTCTATGATTGCAGATATCAATACAAGTGGTAGTGCTGGCCCTCAATATTTAACAAATATTAATGAACGATTATTTTTTACAGCTAACAACGGTTCAGATGGAGTTGAACCTTGGGAATATGATGGGACTAACCCTCCTTCAATGATTCAAGATTTGAATTTAGGAACCAATCATTCTTTTCCCAGACAATTTGTAAATAATAATGGAAAATTATTGATTTCTGCTAGTAGTTCGGCAACTGGACAAGAACTCTGGGAGTGGGACGCTGCTAATCTCCCTGTTGAATTGACACAGTTTACAGCCGAAATACAAGAAGAAGCTGTTTTATTAAAATGGCAAACCGCTTCTGAAGAAAACAATAAAGGTTTTAAAATTCAACATTCCAAAGATGCCAAAAATTGGCGAAACATAGGATTTATTCAAGGAAATGAAAATAGCATAGAAATAAGTAATTATGAGTTTTTACATAAAAATCCAAGTGCTAATAATTATTATAGATTAAAGCAAATCGATTATGATAATACTGTTGAATATTCTAAAATATTACAAATTAATTTTTTGATTAAAAACAACTTTGATATATTTCCTAATCCAAGCAATGGCACATTTACTATCCAATCTGAAACATTCGATGAACCTGTTCAATTTGAACTATATAATCTCAAAGGACAACTTTTTTATGTTACAAAGACAAAAGACAACACCTCTTTAATAGACTTAAATCTTGATATTCCCAAAGGATTTTATTTACTGATTTTAAAAGATAATAGCGGAACAATTATTAAAAGTGAAAAAATAACTATCCAATGAAAAACATAATGATAATATTAATCTTGTTTACTTTTAATTGTTGTACACTTCTCAGACAAGATACCTTACAATTAAGAGTACAAGAAGTTAATTTGCACAACATGGAAGTTGAAGAAAGTAAAATGGTATATGAAATAAAAAACGATTCTATTTTATACGTAATTTTTGAAGACGAAAAAACAAAACAAAGCTATAATTTAAAAAATAAAAAAATAAATACAATTCGTGGTGGTATTGAATACACTGTAACATAAATAAAATTGCATTTTGAAAGAGCCTTTTGTTCTGACTC
>JAHDBK010000145.1 GCA_020630455.1 Saprospiraceae bacterium | reverse complement strand
AAAATATTTATTTCGCCAAAACCTCAATCTATTGATTCTCATTGTGATAAATTTCAAAAATGCTCTAAAAATTGTTCAACATTTCCAAATCAATTTTATAAACATGAAAAATCATATCATTTTAATTCTAATTAGTATATTCTTTTTTAGTTGTCAAAATACGGAACAATCAGCTGAAATTAGTTATTCTAGTTTAGGCGGTAAAACTATGGGAACGACCTATAGTGTTAAGTATAAAGGAACGAATCAAAAAGCTATTAATAAAAGTCTAGATTCTTTGTTCTTATCTATTAATAAAGCGGTTTCTACTTATGATAAAGAATCAATTATCAGCCAATTTAATCAATTGGAGTCAGATAGTTTTAAAATAGATAGTATTCATAGTGAAATTGTTCATTTTGTAGATAATTTTAAACAATCATATAAAATATTCACACAAACGAAAGGCTTATTTGACCCAACAGTCATGCCATTGGTTCAATTTTGGGGATTTGGTACAGAAAAAAAGAAAATTGAAGATGTAGATGACGCTGAAATTAAAAATTTATTGGAGTCCGTTAGTATGAATAAATTAAAGTTTGTTATTGATAATAATCAAATTTCAATTAATAAAGATAATAAAAATACCCAATTAGATTTTAGTGCAATTGCCAAGGGATATGCAGTAGATAAAGCAGGGGAATTATTAAATGCTAACGGAATTGATAATTATCTAGTCGAAATTGGTGGAGAAGTTTATTGTAAAGGAAAAAGCGATAATGCTGAATACTGGACCATTGGAATCAATTCTCCAAAAGAAGATGCTGCAATTAATGATTTTAAAGCTTATATTAAAATATCTGATAAAGGTTTGGCTACTAGTGGGAACTATCGTAACTTTTATGAAGTCAATGGAAAAAAATATGTTCATACGATTAATCCAGAAACTGGTTATCCAGAGTTAAGTAATCTTCTAAGTGCTACAATCATTGCTGATAATTGTATGGTAGCCGATGCCATTGCAACAGCTTGTATGGTTGGTGGTTTAGAAAAAGCGATACAGATTGTTGAAAACGACAATAAACTTTTTGGTTATTTTATTTATTCTGATGAAAATGGAGAACTACAAACTCAAATGACTAGTGGATTCGATGCTTACTTAATCAAATAATAAAGAAATTTCTTTATTATTAATAAATTTATAAAATAATTAACAATCTATCATTTAGCATATTAATACTAAAATAATTAATATTGTAAATGAATTTAAACATTAAAAACTGAAAATAGCGATTTTATTAAATAAGAAATTGCTTAATTGATTCAAATCTAGACTAGAATGAAACAAACATTGATTTTTTTATTTCTAATATTCTCTTCTCAATTATTTTCTCAACATTTTGTTCAAGTAGAACGTTGCCAAGCCTTTAAACAAGGAATTAGTGTCAATTGCGTAAGAGCAAAAGGCAATGTAATGTATGTCGCTACAGATGCTGGTTTGTATACCTACACTAATTCTGCTAGAGGTACTGTAACACTAGAGGCAGGAGCAGATGCCCTTGCATTAGATCAAAATGGTAGAATGTGGGCTAGCTTACAAAATGGAGATGTTGTCAATGATGATTTATCAGTTAGATTTAATATTAATGGTGCTACTAAAAAATACAAGGTAACAAGTATGACCGCCACCAATGATGAATTGTGGATGGCTACTGAAAATAATGGAATCATTGTTTGGGACATTTTAAATAGAAGAAAAATAGCCCATCACAAAATGGATAATTCTAAATTATTATCAAATACTATAAATTTTGTTCAATATGACAAATTAGGAGCAATATGGGCTGGAACAACTAAAGGAGTGGTTAGAATTTCTGGTAAGAATTGGAAAGTATATGAAAAAGGAGATAATATAACTGCCGTTGCTTATTATCAAAATGATATTTGGCTTTTGGGTAATAACGAATTATGGAAAATCACTTCAGATAATAGATGGGTGCCCATAAAATTAGACCGTAGATTAATCAATGGAAAAGTAAGAGATTTGGATTTTGATAATGAAGGAAGACTTTATATTGCTTCAAATATTTTTGGAAGATATGATATAATTGAAGATACTTTAGCAATCTATGGTAAAAGCTTTGGTTATGTAACTGACCAATCTCAAAGTGTAACTGCTGATGCCAATGGAGATATGTGGGTAGGCACAAGTGAAAAAGGATTATTTAGATTTAAATTGTATTTTAAAGAAGAAAAAGTAGGTACAGAATTAACAGCTATTCTATACAGCTTGAAAGATTTAAAATGTGCAGGAAGCAGTGATGGTGAATTAGAAGTAAAAGTGAGTGGTGGACAATCTCCATTTAAATACAAATGGTCTTGTGGTCATTGCAAAGGTGAAAAGGCTCAATATCTAAAAGCAGGTACATATACATTAACTATAACTGATGCGGATAATCAAGAATTAGTACTTGATGCAACCGTTATGGCTCCTCAACCTATTCAAATTATGGTCACTAAAAAAAGTGTCAGTTTACCTGGTAAAAAAGACGGAGAAATCATCCTCAATATCATTGGTGGAACAGGAAAAATGGAATATAAATGGAGAGATGGTTCAACGGCTAAAGAAAGGAAAAAACTTCAAGAAGGTGATTATACGGTATATGTAACCGATGAAAATGGTTGCGAAGTCAATAAAACGATAAATATACCTGGTCCTAAAATCTTACCAGAATTAGATGCTGAAACTGTTGTTGCTGGACAGACCTTCAATATGGAACAGCTCTATTTTGATGCAGATTCCACAATGTATAATGAAAGTTCTTTGCCAATCCTTAGAGAAGTCCTTATATTTTTAAGAGATAACCCTAATGTTATTGTTGAAATTGGAGGGCATACCAATAGCTTACCATCTGATGAATATTGTGATTGGCTTTCTGAAGGTAGAGCAAAGTCAGTTGCTCAATTTTTCTACCAATATGGAGTACCAAAGTCTCAAGTAAGTTTTAAAGGTTATGGAAAAACCACTCCTATCGCTTCTAATAAAACTAAAGAAGGTCGGAAACAAAATCAACGGGTAGAAATTAAAGTGCTTGAAGTCAAAGGGGGTTAATCATTATTCAAGTAAGAGCATGTTTAAAATTTAAACATACTATAATTATAAAGAGTTTTCTTTATTTTTTAGTAAATTCTTCTTGTACAGAATAATAGGCTTTTTTCTTATTTCCATAATAATCAATAACACTCCAACTGGGGCCTGGCCAGCAATCATTGAGTTGCCAAAAGAGTGTACCCATACAGTGTGGTTGATTAGACAAATGAGATTGTATTGCCATTTCATAGCCTTTCGCCTGTGTTTCTTGGCTTAGTTTTACAAATTCTTCAAATGATTGTGGACTGTCATAATATTGTTCGATATGTTTTGTAATTAATCCATTACCAATATAACTTTTTTGTCTATGTTGCATCATTGTAGAAGCTAAAAACATCGAATCTTTTGGAATTACTTTTTTTAGTGTACTCATATCTGGAAATGATTGAAAACCATATTCCACCATAAATCGTCCAACATTTTTTTCAAAATTCTCAAAAGGTTCACGTCCATGCCACACCCCCCAATAATGCATAGAAGAATGATTGAAATTTTCAGCAGTACCCCAATTACTCAATGGAGATGTAGTTGTATAGGGTCTTGAATTATCTAAAACTTGTAAAGAATTAGGAATCATTCCATGAAAAATAGACTTGTAATTCTCCCATAAATCAATTGAATCTTGTTCCGAATAGCCATATTGTTTTTGCCAACCCCAATTGTTCCAAGCGACTTCTATTTCATTATTTCCGCACCAAATAGCTATAGAAGGATGATTTCGCAATCTTTTTATGTTTTCCTCAATTTCTTGTTTTATTGTTTGATGAAATTCAGGTAGATTAGGATACATACTTCCTGCAAACATAAAATCTTGCCATACCAAAATTCCATTTTTATCGCATAATTCATAAAATAAATCTTTCTCATAAACTCCCCCACCCCAAACTCGAATCATATTCATACCTGCATCTTTCACAGATTGAATAAGACTCTCATATTGTTCATCTTTAACTCTGGTCAAAAACACATCTTGAGGAATATAATTAGCACCTTTCATGAAAATAGGCTTCCCATTCAATTTGAAATAAAAAGCAGTACCAATAGCATCTTTTTCATTTACTAATTCAATAGTACGAATACCATATTTTTGAGTTTTAGAATCTAATATTTGATTATTTTTAATTAATTTAATTTTTTGGGTATATAAATAAGGATTTCCATGACCATTTGACCACCAAAGTTGAGGATTATTAATATTAAAATGATGATTAATTGTATGTTTTCCCTTCTCTAAATATTTTTTGATAATAATAGAATCCAATTCAATTTCATAATTGCCTGCTTTTTCAATTAATAATTCTACTTGACTTTCAATACTAGCAGTATTTTCTTCAATTTTTTTTGTTTGAATAAATACATTTTCAATTTTTGCATCATTCCATATTTGAATATAAATTGGTTTCCAAATCCCACAACCTACAAAACGAGGGCCCCAATCCCAACCAAATTGATAGGCTGCTTTTCTAGTAAAAGAACATACTTTTGTTTCAATTTCTTCTCCTTCATTTCCTGATGGCAATTTTTGAGGATAAGATTTTACTTTTTCTTTATTATATAGAATTGGAGATTTAAAATGAACTTCTAATTGATTGTGTTTTTCTTTTAAAAATGGTTTAACATCTATATCCCAAGAACGAAACATATTATCTGTACTTAATATTTTATTTCCATTTAAAATAATATCGGAATAGGTATCAATACCTTCAAAAATAAAATGAATATTATCATTTTTTAATAATTCTTTATCAATATTAAATTGAGTGGTATATATCCAATTTTTTTCTTCAATCCATCTCTGTTTGATTTCATTATTAGCATAATATGGGTCTTCAATTTTTTGATTCGCTAATAAATCTAAATGAATAGAACCAGGAATATTTGCAGCTAATTGATTCTCTTTTCCTTCTTCTTGAAAAAACCATTCACATTTTAATTCAATTTTCTGAAAAGCTAAATCTTTATCAGAATGACAAGAATATAATACAATTGATACTATTAATAATACGAATAATCTCATTGAAATAAATTTGAAATTGATTTAATTTTTTCTTCATTTGGAATAGATTTGTAGCCCATCCCTAATGAATCTTCTCCTTGTTTTTTATGGGAAGTAAAATGTAAAGCATCTATACCTAAACTAGCTAAAGATAAAGCGTTTTCTTTATTAATTCCACTTCCAGCCATGATTTGTATCCTTCCTTTAGATTGAAACACTAAAGATTTAATGAGTTCTTTTCCGTCGATAGCAGTCTTTTTTTGTCCACTTGTCAGCAATCTGTCAAAACCCATTGATATAAGACTTTCTAATGATTCAAGAGGATTTTTAACAAAATCAAATGCCCTATGAAAGGTAGTCTCTAAACCTTTAGACTTAGCTATTTTAATTAATAATTCATTATGATGAACATCAATATTATTATTCATATCTAAACATCCAAAAACAAGTCCATGTACTCCTATTTTAGCCATGAATTCAATTTCTTTAGACATTGATTCTATTTCATTATTATTATAATAAAAATCACCCTCTCTAGGACGAATCATAACATGAGTTTCAATACTTTTAATACTAATACATTGTTGGACTAAAGCTAAAGAAGGTGTCAATCCACCAACTGATAGAGCAGAACATAACTCTATTCTTTTTGCTTGATATTGAGCTGCGAGTAAAGCTGTTTCATAAGAATCCACACAAACTTCTAAAGTCATATTTTTTAGTATTGAGTATAGAGTAATGAGTATTGTGTATTGTGTATTGTGTTTGTGTTTGTGTAAATTTTTATATTTATTATAAATATTCTATAAATGTTATTAATAATAAAGAAATTTCTTTATTATTTAAACAAACAATCTATTTCTATTTTACACTAATTTCATCTATAAAAATCCAAGCATCAGAACCTGCTGCTTCGTGCCAATCAGGAACTTTTCCTATATTTTTTGCTTTGAAACGAATATATCTAAAGACCATACTTTTATCTCTTTTAATACTCAATGTTTTGATGAACTTACCTCTTTGTTTGGGGTCATTATCAGAAGTAGTAGAACCAAATTTTTCCCAAGTGATTTTATCATGGGATACTTCTGCTGAAATTTCAGTCGGTATGAATATCCAAGAATTATTATATTGATAAAAATTAGCTGCTATTTCAAAGGCTTCATTTTTAGCTCCTACATCTAATATACATTCAAAATCATGTCCCCAGAAGCCTTGCCAACTCCCATCTCTAAAATCCAATGAACCTAATTTTCCATCACATAAACCTTTATCTCCTCCTCCTGTGTAGTAATCACTATATTTTTTTTGATATTCAATGGTAGAATTAATGCCTCTATGTGTATCAAAATATAAGGATGCTAATTCACCATATTCTTTATCATTTTTAAGAGCTTGTACCTGTAATTCACCAGAATGTTTTATTAAAATTTTATCACTATAAACTTGAAAAGTGGAATCACAAGTAGGACATAACATTCTATATTTTAATTTTATTTGTTCAGAATATGGCTTTAATGTTATGTTAGAACTATTCAAATGAGGTTCTATATAATAAGTAAATGGAATAGATTCTTCACCATAAGCTACATTATAATGTTCTAATAAAGGATATTGAGATTGTACTTTTTGATTAAAAGTTTTAAAGTCTTTATTTTTTGGATAGTTCCACAATACTTCTGTCATTCCAAAAATTCTAGGAAAGACTTTAGAATCCAAGTTTTCTTCAGTTGGAATTCTTTCAGACCAAAGATTACATTCACCGCCAATAATATACTTTTTTTCTTCCTCATTAAGTTCTTTTGGAATGGGGTCAAATGAGTATACTTTTTGTAAATCTATCGATTTTAAATCATAATCAAAATAAGCATGAGAAGTGGGTGACATAATGGCTTTATTTCCATTTTTTGCTGCTTGGATTCCTCCATTCATTCCCCTCCATGATTGGACTATGGCTCCTTCTGCTAAACCTCCTTCTAATATCTCATCCCAACCTATTAATTCTTTACCTTTAGATTTTAAAAATGTTTGAATTCTTTTGATAAAATAACTTTGTAATTCGTGTTCATCATGTAAATTCTCTTCTTTTATTCTTTTTTGACATTTATGGCATTGCTCCCAACGAGTTTTTGGAGCTTCGTCTCCGCCAATATGTATATATTTTGAAGGAAATAATTCAATGACTTCAGTCAAGACATCTTCTAAAAATACAAATACTGAATCATTACCAGCACAATAAATTTCCTTGAAAACACCCCAGTCATTAACCACTTCTACTTGTTCACCAGTACAAGACAAATGTTTATAAGAAGAAATAGCTGCTTGGGAATGACCAGGTAATTCAATTTCAGGAATAATATTGATGTATTTAGATTCAGCATATTGAACAATATCTTTAATCTGTTGCTTTGTATAAAATCCTCCATAAACAGAATCGTTATCTACCATTCTAAATGCTCCATGAGAAGTTAATTTAGGATATTTATCAATTTCAATACGCCATCCTTGGTCTTCTGTAAGGTGCCAATGTAAGGTATTCATTTTATAAAATGATAATAAATCAATATACTTTTTAACTACTTCTACAGAAAAAAAATGTCTAGCACAATCTAATAACATTCCCCTGTGTTCAAAACGAGGAAAATCTTTGATTTCAGCACAAGGAATAAATAAGTTACCTTCATTTTGGTTCAATAATGCCAGTTGTTTAATGGTTTGAATTCCTCGATGTATTCCTTCATTTGAATTAGCGATTAATGAAATCAAATTAGGCTTGATTTCTAAGGAATATCCCTCATTATTTCCTTCAATATTTTCATCAATTTTTAATACTATTTCATTTTCAATATTGGTATTAATTAATTTATTATTATTAATAAAATAATTAAGTTCTTTTGAGTCATTATTGATAGTATTAATGATTGTATTTTTTGATAATACAAAAAAATCACTTTGAGGAACTAAAGTTTGAATATTAGGAATGACATCGTAATTAGATTTTAATGGAGGAATAATTCTATTATTGTTA
>JAHDBK010000144.1 GCA_020630455.1 Saprospiraceae bacterium | reverse complement strand
TTCAATTTTAACTATTTATACTACTTTTATTTATTTTATTAATATTATTTTAATAATTAATAATAAAAGAACTTTATACTTTTTAAAAAAATTAATAAAATCATTAATGAAAAATACAAAATACATTTTTATAATTTTTATTTTAATATTAGGGTTTGAATCATTAAGTGCAAAGGCATATTATGAATTTAGTCCTAACTTAAAAAAAGCATACCAGGCTGCTATTAGTATTAAATTTGAAGAGTCTAAAAAGTATATTACTAAAGTAAAAGATGAAGAACCAGAAAATTTGTTGGTTCATTATGTTGAAAACTATGTAGACTTTTTGAAAATTTATATAGATGAAGATTATAATGAGTTTGTAAAATTAGAAAAAAATAAAGATACTCGATTAGATATAATTAAAAGTAAGGGAGATGAAACTTCACCTTATCACTTATATATTCAAGCAGAAATAAGAATGCATTGGGCGGTAGCAAGAGCTAAGTTCGGTGAATACCGTACAGCTGCTTTTGAAGTGAAAAATGCTTTCAATAAACTAGAAAAAAATCAAAAAAAATTCCCTGACTTCAAAGCCAATTTAAAAAGTCTAGGAATAATGCACTGTTTAATAGGAGCTATACCTGATAATTTTAAATGGGTTGCCAAACTAGTAGGAATGTCTGGAACTATAGAACAAGGTACAAGAGAAATAAAGGAAGTTCTTGACTATGCAAAAAGAAATGAATTTATTTTCAAAGAGGAAACAATTGTAATGTATTCCTTAGTCATCTTACATATTGGAAATCAAGCACAAACGGCCTGGTCTGTTATTCGCTCAACTGATTTAGAACCTGAAAAAAATCCCTTGATTTGTTTTGCACAAGCAAGCGTTGCCATGCATACTGGCAAAACGGATGAAGCCATTAAAATATTGAAAAAATGTCCTAAAGGCAGCGAGTATCATAAATTCTATTATTTAGATTATATGATGGGACTTTGTAAATTATATAAGCAAGAAGACGATGCTGCTTTTTATTTTAATAAATTTGTATTCAATTTCTCAGGAAGGCATTACATCAAAGAATGTTATCAAAAATTAGCTTGGTATGAATTGCTAAAAGGAAACCAAGATGGTTATGATAAATACATGAAAAAAGTTCTAGTAAAAGGTCATGCTTCTCTCGATGGTGATGAAAAAGCTTTTCAAGAAGCTAAAAATAATGAAGTACCACACGTAGTTCTTTTAAAATCTAGATTATTATTTGATGGTGGATATTCATATAAAGCATTAGAAGTCTTAAAAAATTATAATGCCGATTCTTTTGAAGAAGAAAAAGATCGATTAGAATATCATTATAGAAAAGGAAGAATCCTTCAATCTAGATTCCAATATTCAGAAGCAATCGATGAATTCAATATTACAATAGAAAAAGGTTTCTTTGAAAAATATTATTTTGCATGCAATGCAGCGCTACAAGCTGGTATCATAAAAGAAAATCAAAAACAATATGATGCCGCCAAAGCTTATTATAATAAATGTTTGGATATGAATCCTAGTGAATATAAAACAAGCTTGCATTCAAAAGCAAAAGCAGGTTTGGATAGGGTGAAGGGAAAATGAGAAAATACCAATCCATAATAGAATTTCAATAATAATTTTGAGGTAATTTCCTATGGATTGGTATAAACTAATTTGTATTATTCACAAATTGAAAACTTATCATTGAAGTTAGGTTCTAAAATAAGAGTTGTAGTAAAAAATGTCACAACGTCATTGTAGGTAGGGGGTAAATCGTACTTCCATCCTTTTCCATTCCTAATAATGCTAGTCCCATTTATTAATTCTTTTTTTTCTTCATTATAACTATAAGAAATACATTTATCTTTTGAAATGAATTTATAAACAATAAAACCATCTAATTTTTCAAAGACGGCACTACTCCCTTTTATGTTATCTTCTTGTAAAATTTCAACTGTTTTAATAATGTTTTTCATACAGAAAGTATATAAATCTTTGCCATTCATTTTTTTAACATCTATACAGTCCAGTTTATCTAAAAAATCATAAAGAGCATAATATTGACTGTCTGGTTTTGACATATCAGATACAATACCATTATAATGCTTTTTAGCTTCTTTTGAAAGACACATATCCCATAATCCTTCAAAATTTCTTTCATCTATCAATTGTTCGTTTTTCTTGGTTAATTCATAGACGGTTAAATGTTGATGTTGGCAGTTAGAGAAAAAAAATGATAATAAAAGTGTAATTGGAAACAATTTTTTCATAAGTCTTAATAATTTTCAGTTAAATATACAAAGAAGTTGTTTAAGATTAAACTTTTCATATATATGATTCTTTAATTTAAGAATTTCATAATTTTACATTAAATTAAGATATTCTATTCTTAGAAGCTTAAAAGAACCAATATTAAATTACATATGAATTTTTGTAATTTTAAACAACTTCCTATAATAGATTAATTTTATTCATCTTTTATAACATGAAGCCAAGAGGAATTTAAAAATCTAGGGTTATTAATGTCTAACCAAGTATTACCATCAGAAGTTTCAAGGTAAAAATTTAAAATTACATCTGTTTTTGTAGAAATTACATATTTTTCGGTCAATTGAATTCCCCTATTTATAATCCCACTCATATGAATTAAGATAGTTTGAGCATTTGGATTAACAGGGTTACCTATTTGATTATTAATAATAGTTGAATTATCATGTACATCTAGCCATAATAATGGGTTGGTATATAAATTTGTTTCTTCATCCCACTCTACTTCTACTATTGTTATATTACTTTGATCTAATATTGGACTTCCTTGATTTGGAAACCCGTCATAATTAAAGTCAATGTGAATTTCATTGTTTAAACCAAGCCATCCTCCTTGATTAGTTTCTAATATATCAAAATACATTGAGGTACTTCCTTTAGGGGTGTTATTTATTAAGTTTGTTTCGTAGATTTCTGAAACTAGTGTACTACCTTCATCTGAAATAAATTCAAGACTTTCCAAAAGCTCACTTATTGTTTGAGTATTAGGAACAGATGGGTCTATGTTTGGGTTTAATTCCCATTCAAAGCCATAGTCAGTTGATAGTACTTCTAAAGCACTAGACATCCACCCATCACTTCCTATTAAATTCCCTTCATTATTAAAACCAGTATAGTTCATTGACAACCAAACATGGTCTACTAAATGCTGCTGCTGAATATCATCCAAAACACCACCATTCGCTTGAATATAATCATTTAATTCTTGTAGAACATCACAATTACTACTCAACCAAGCTAATTCACCATCAAAATCAAATAATGAAGCATAATCTCCTAAAACTTGAGATGGAGAAGAACTACAAGTTCCTGAACTGGGGTGATGTGTACTACTTTCCCCCGTATCTAATGTTCCATCACTTGATGAACCACTACCTCCTGTTGTATTGGTAGTTAAAATAATACCTCCATCAGATTCAGTTGTTTCCCAACTACAATCGGTATAATTATCACAAACTAATGAATGATATTCAGGACATTTTGTTAAGTTTGAAGAATATGAAGTTGTTTTTGCAATAGCTTTACACTCACATACTTCAATTTCATAACAATTAAGAGCTTCTCTATTGCTTGTATTGGAATTATTACCTGCTTGTTTGTTTTGGTTGATATATAGAACATCATAAGAATTAATCATTGAACTGTGATTAAATACTTCTTTGTTGAAAAATTCTTTAGTTTTTAAATGCATGATTTTATTATTCTGTGTAACTCCTAAATTATTATTATCAACATATAATAATTTAAAAAACCACTCATCATTTAATTTATTGCACCTAAAGATAGCACTAATTTGATTAGAATTACCTTTTGCAAATGGAATAATTACTAAACCGTTTTGTAAATCAATTTCTTTAGACCAACTATGAGACCATATAGGAAAACCGATTTCAGAAACTATTTGTCCAAATAAAGGACTAGGTTGTAACCAACTATCCATAATGTCAAAAACTTCTTGTGTTAGGTTTAGATTTTGATTAGATGTAGGGTTGTTCATTTTAGAATTTGTTTGTGATTTTACTCCTAAGTGTGTAATTTGATAGTAATCCCAATCAAAGAAATTTTTGTGAGTCTGTTTTAAATTTAAATCTTCCATTTGATTAATTTCACTTGGGACATCTTCTTTACAAGAATAAAAAATAAGTGTACTACTCATTAAAAACATGATAAATAAAAATAAATTTTTCATAATAAATAAAGTTTTATAGGCAAGTGAGTTTGTTAATGATGCTTGCCAAAGTTAAATAATAATTTAGCATTTTAAATTAGATTTGATATATAGAGTATGAATTGAAAAAATGTGCCATGAAAATTATTTTTTTTATTTAAAAGTCCTAAATTTTTAATCTAAAATAAAAGTAATTTGAGGGATAATAAAAAAATCTCTTTATCAAAAATGGATTAACTAAAATCATTCTATAATTGAGATTATAGGATACCTAATTGTGAAAAAAAAATCCTATTTTTGCACACTTGTAAAAAATCCACTTTTTAAAAAAACAATGAGATTAACACAACTAGAAATCAAGGGTTTTAAGAGTTTTGCTGATAAAACGACCATTAATTTCAATGAGGACGTTACGGGTATCGTAGGTCCTAACGGTTGTGGTAAATCTAATGTGGTTGATTCAATTCGTTGGGTATTAGGAGAGCAAAAAAGCAAGGAACTTCGCCTTGAAAAAATGTCTAATATCATCTTTAATGGAACGAAGAAGCGTAAAGCAGGTGGTATGGCAGAAGTGGCCATTACTTTTGATAATGACAAAGGCATTATTCCAAGTGAATACAGTACAGTAACGATTAGTAGGGTTTTATTCAATACAGGAGAATCGGAGTATCGCCTTAATAATGTCCCCTGTAGGCTTAAAGATATATCTACACTTTTGATGGATACGGGTATTGGTTCTAATTCCTATGCCATCATCGCTTTAGGAATGGTAGATGATATACTTGTAGATAGACAAAATTCTAGAAGAAAATTATTTGAACAAGCAGCAGGTATTTCTAAATACAAGAAAAGAAAACACGAAACCCTTACAAAATTAAAAGGAACAACAGATGATCTAGATAGGGTTGAAGATTTACTTTTTGAAATAGAAAACAACTTAAATATTCTTGAAAAACAAGCCAAAAGAGCTAGGAAATATTTTGATTTAAAAATCAATTATAAACAATTGAGCATTGAATTAGCAAAATATCAAGTTTCCGATTTTAAAGAAGAATATAAAGAAGTTCAAAAAAAATTACAAGAAGAGCAAGATAAACACATAGGTCTTGAAGCTGCTTTGAAGAAATTAGAAGCAGATTTGGAAGGAGAGAAAAAAGCCAATATCGATAAAGAACAAGCCCTTACAACTAAGCAAAGAGAACTCAATAGTTTAGTTGGGCGATTGAGAGGAATGGAAAATGATAAACAAATGGCAGAACAACGCCTATCATTCCTTAAAAATAGTAAAAAACAAACCCTCAACCGAATTTCTTCAGCAGATTCTGAATTACAAAAGCTCCAAAACGAAATTGCATTTTATGAAAAACAAATTCAAGATGAAAATTCAATAGAAGCTGATTTGAATAATCAGCTAGACAGTGCAAAAAAATATTTAGAAGATATTCGCAATAATCACGGTTCCTTGAAATCTGATTTGGATGAAATTCTTCAAGATAGAAATAGAATAGAAAAAGAGGTCTTTGAATTAGAAAAACGCAAAGCAGTTAGCCAAAGTCAAACTGAAAACTTCAAAAGAGATATTCAAAGAATTGAAGGAGAATCGGAAAGAAGAAAACAAGAAATACAAGAAGTTAAAGAACAACTCAAAGAAAGCACTACCCAACGCAATAGCCTTCAATCTGAAATACAAAACATGGAAGAGCAAGAAGATGCCCGATTGGTAGAGTTGAAAATGTTCGAACAAAAAGTTGAAGAAACCCAAGATAAAATCACTAAAATCAATCGTACTCTAGATGCAAAGAGAAATGAATTCAAATTGACAAAGTCTCTTGTTGATAATTTGGAAGGTTTTCCTGAGTCTATTAAGTTTTTAAGTAAAAATAAAAATTGGTCTAATGATGCGCCATTATTATCTGATTTGATTTATGTAAAAGAGGATTATAGAGTTGCAATCGAAAATTATCTAGAGCCGTATTTGAATTATTATGTAGTAGATAATTTACAAGAAGCTTATAAAGCCATTCAATTGCTCAATAAGTCCCAAAAAGGAAAGGCTAAGTTTTTCTTACTAGATGTCTTTAAAAATTATAATGATAAAGAAATTTCTTTATTAAATGATAGCCAGAGAGCCATTGACCTAGTAGAATGTGATAAAAAATATCGTCCATTAATTGCCTCATTACTCAATAATGTGTTGATGACTGATAATGAGGATATTGCTGCTAATATTGACCAAGAAGGACTGACTTTAATCTCTAAAAATGGTAAATTTATTCAACAAAAATATACCATTAGTGGAGGAAGTGTAGGTTTGTTTGAAGGGAAAAAAATAGGTAGGAAAAAGAATCTGGAAATTTTGACTGATGAAATTAAAGATTTAGAAAAGCAAGGCAAAGCTATTTCTGATGAATTTTATCAATATAAAGAGCAAGTCAATACATTAAAATCAAAAGATTTAAGCCAAGATATTAAAGCCAAAAGAAGACAATTTGAAAGTATCGCACAACGCTATGTATCTCTAAAAACAAAATCCGAAAATTTTGACTTATTCATCCAAGAAGCGAATGATAGAAAGGAGAGTTTATTATTAAAAATAAAAGACTTAGAAGAAGATATTTATACTATAGAAAAAGAATTAAATATCAAAAAAGCAGAAAATGATGTAGCAGGACAAAAAATTAGTGATGCCGATAGTACATTTCGCCAAGCAGCTGAACAATTATCACAAGCAAGTGCTGATTATAACCAAAAGAATATTGAATACATTAGGCAACAAAATAAAGTCGCTACATTTTCTAAAGAATTAGAATTTAGAAAAAAGCAAATTTCCGATACCCAACTCAAATTGTTTTCTGATAAAGATGGCGTAGCTGAAACTGACAAAAATATCCAAGATACTGAAAGTAAAATAAAATATTACGAAGAGCAATTACAGATATTTTATGAGCAAAAGAAAGAAATGCAAGGGCATCTTTCAGAAGTAGAACGCTTGTATTACGATTCTAGAGGAGGTATCAATGATATAGAAAATCAAATCAGACAACAAAATCATCAAAGTCGACTTACTCAACAACTCATAGATCAGCTCAAAGACCGTTTTAATGATGTAAAATTGAGATTGACAACTATTGGTGAACGTTTGAGAGCTGAATTTGATTTGAATATTAATGATATTATTCAACAAGAACCCAATCCTGATTATAATCAAACTGAATTAGAAGAAAAGGTAGAGAAACTTCGTAAGCGTTTGCATAATTATGGAGAAATCAACCCAATGGCGGTTGAAGCTTATGATGAGATGAAAGAACGCTATGATAATATAGTCACTCAAAGAGATGATATATTAGAAGCCAAAACTTCTTTGGAAGAAACCATTAGAGAGATTGAAGCAACTGCTACTGATAAGTTTTTGGAGTCTTTTAATTTGGTTAGAGAGCATTTCAAAAATGTATTTCGTTCCTTATTCAAGGAAGATGACGACTGTGATTTATTATTGGAAGATGAAACAGACCCTTTAGAATCCAATATCAAAATCATTGCAAAACCTAAGGGTAAACGCCCTCAGTCAATCAATCAATTATCTGGTGGAGAAAAAACCTTGACTGCAACTGCTTTATTATTTTCTTTATATCTTTTGAAACCAGCACCATTCTGTATTTTTGATGAGGTAGATGCCCCATTAGATGATGCTAATATTGATAAATTCAATAATATTATTAAAAAATTCTCTAAAGATTCTCAATTCATTATCGTAACGCATAACAAATCCACTATGGCAGCTATGGATGTTATTTATGCTGTAACGATGGAGGAAGCAGTATCACAAGTAGTACCTGTAGATTTTAGAGATTTTAAACATAAAACTACTACTGAGTTATTGGAAGGAAAATAAAGAGTTTTTGTTATAAATACTTGAAAATAGTCCATAGTATCTTTTGTCCAG
>JAHDBK010000143.1 GCA_020630455.1 Saprospiraceae bacterium | reverse complement strand
TAAGTATAGACGTTATTACGAAATTTTTTTTATAAAAGAGAATTTAGCTATAATCAATTTTTTGTAATAAGGTCTTATATAATATATTTTTTATAAAGTTTAAAATTTCCATAATAAAATATGAAATACTCGAATTTAGGGAAAACAGGATTAAAAGTAAGTAAGATTTGTTTAGGTACTATGACATTTGGAGAGCAAAATACAGAAAAAGAGGGACATGAACAGTTAGATTTTGCTTTAGATAATGGGGTGAATTTTATTGATACTGCCGAATTGTATTCTGTCCCTGCAAGAGCTGAAACCCATGGAAGTACTGAAAAAATAATAGGCACTTGGATTAATAGCCGTAAAAATAGAGATAAGTATATTTTAGCTTCTAAAATAGCAGGACCATCTGCCAATTTAAAATTTATTCGCAATCCTTTAAATTTTAAAAAAGAGTCTATACATTTAGCTTTGGAACGTTCTTTAACAAGGCTACAAACAGATTATGTTGATTTATATCAACTGCACTGGCCAGAAAGAAAAGCCAATTTTTTTAGTACATTAGGATATGTTCATGATGAAAATGATGAATGGGAAGATAACTTTCTAGAAATATTACATACATTTGATGACTTGATAAAAGAAGGTAAAATAAGGCATTTGGGTATTTCGAATGAAACTGCTTGGGGCATGATGAGGTTTATTCATTTAGCTGAAAAACACAATTTACCAAGAAGTGTTAGTATTCAAAATCCTTATAATTTACTCAATAGAAGTTTTGAAGTAGGGAGTGCAGAGATTTCAATTAGAGAAAAAATGGGCTTAATGGCCTATTCTCCAATGGCATTTGGTGTATTATCAGGGAAATACCATAAAAAAATGGATGATTCTAAAAGTAGATTGAATGTCTTTGATAAATATGTGAGGTATTCATCTCCTCAAAGTTGGGAAGCAGTACAAAGGTATTTAGACATAGCTGAAGAACATGGACTCTCTTTAGCTCAGATGTCTTTAGCATTTATAAATTCTAGACCTTTTATTACAGCAAATATTGTAGGAGCAACAAATTTGGTACAGCTCAAAGAAAATATCAATAGTATAAATATAGATTTGGATGATGAAATCATTCAAAAAATAGAAAAAGTTCATAAAGAAATTTCAAATCCAGCTCCGTAATAATTAATACTTAGTATTAAGAACATAGTAGAATAAAATTTATAGTAAATTAATGAGTATAAAAGACTGGTTCAGAAGGTTTAAACCTGCATATTCAATTTATAATTTTTTTCATAAAAAAGAATTAAATCATATTGCCCAGCAATATGATAAATTAGGTATAGAAAAAAAATACTTTGAAGCCGTTAATAGCTTTGATTTTAAAAATATAAAAGCTGAAAAACCTTGGTTGGATGAACAAGATTCTAAAGAATTATTGCCTAGTAATAATGTGTACCAATCTTTAAATAAGAATGCTCAAAATGCAATACTCAACTGGTCAGATAAAGGATATGCTATTATTCCTGATTTTTTTAATATTGATGAAACTAATATTATTAATAAAGAGATAGAAAGAATGATTAGTGAAAGTGAAGTGGATTGGCAAAGGAATTCAAATAAAATGATGTTTGCTTTTAAAAAATCTCAAAAAATAAAGAATATTCTTTATAATTCAGATTTAGATAAAATATTGTCGCTGTTGTTAGGAAAGCCAGTTCAATTGTTTCAAAGCATTAATTTTTTAACGGGAAGCCAACAAAAAACCCATTCTGATAGTATTCACATGACTACTTTTCCATTGGGTTATTTAATTGCGGTATGGATTGCTTTAGAGGATATAGAAGAGGGGAGTGGTGTATTGCATTATTATGAAGGGAGCCATAAATTGCCCTATGTCTTAAAGGGTGATTTTGAGGATGGTGGTTCTCGTTTTTTATTAGGTAAAAATGCCTATTTAAATTACGAAAACAAAATTGAAGATATTATTGCTGAAAAGCAATTAAAAAAGAAAACATTCCTAGCAAAAAAAGGAGATATATTAATCTGGCATGCTAATTTGCTCCACGGAGGTAATCCCATTACCCAAAAAGAGTCTACTAGAAAAAGCATGGTATTGCACTATTATGCAGAGGGAGTAGCCTGCTACCACGAAATTACTCAAAGACCTGCTTTGATTAGTAAATAGTAGCCTCTATATAATAGATGTTCTTACTAAAAATTAATAATTTGCCTTATTTTTATATTTATAACAAAATTTTTTTATAATTTACTAAAAATTTAGCATAATTTCTATTAATTTGCATTCAATTATTTAATTCAATAGAGAAAACCATGAAGTGGGACAATAATAAACTTAAATCACTTTACGAGAATTTAGATTTTAACCTCAATCAATCTATTTATAAAAATGCACTACCCATTTATCATAATAGATTAGATATTGCTGGAGCTTCTTATTTAGATGGCTTTGGTTCTGATTTTATAAATTCATTATTGAACAAGGTTCAATTTGAACATGAATTCCAAATAAAAACTGAGTTTAATGCTCATATGAATCATATTTATTTGGAATACCACAATGCCAAATTAGATAAAAATTTTCATACATTATCTGTCGGTTTTCCATTATTTATTGATAAAGATAAAGAATTTTCTTTATTACCAATAGTGTCACCTATTTTTATATGGTCAGTTGATATTAAGCCTAGTGTCAATAGACCCGATACTTGGATCATGTCAAAGTCAGATACTAAACCTCGTTTAAATCCTTTCTTATATTCCTATTTAAAAGAAAAAAGAGGAGTAGATATTGATTCGATGTCAAATGAGTACATAGAAAAATATTTGGAAGGAACGAAGTCTTTGAATGCTTTTTGTAATGAATTGGCTAAAAAACTGAATATTGATAATTCTCTTTCATTATCATCTGTGATACCTTGTCCGAATACTAATGAGATAAAAGAAATGTCTGACACAGCTACATTTTTTAATGCCGCTATTTTAGGAATATATGGACAAGAACATTCTAATTTAAAAGAATATTTATATGAAAAAATGCAAGATGAAGATTCAACATCAATGTTGACATCTGAATCGATTGAGAAAGAATTTAGACATCCTTTTAGCCTTACAGCTCCTGACCCTTGTCAAAAACATTTGACATTTAAAATGCAAAACCAAAAAATTACTATTGCAGAAGGTTCTAATGGAACAGGTAAATCCACTGCTGTATATCATTTAGCTACTAATATTTTAGCCAATGGATTGTCGTGTTTGGTTGTTTCTCCTTATTCAAAAGGATTAAAGGGCTTGGAGTCTAAACTCAAAAAAGACAATATCCATGCTTTATCATATATTTTTACAGATTCTAAAAATGAAATTCAATCTTTTTATAATCATCATAAAAAATATCCTGAATACCTCGAACAACTCCAAACTACTAAGAGATATGGATATGAGGTGCTCTTAGAAAGGTGTATTAATAGACATGAACAAATGGAAGAACATCATCAATTATTATCTAAAAGAGCATTTGGGAATTTAGATTTTACAGATACTGTTGGATATTATATTGATAGTAATAGACTAAGTGGAAAAGACATCCTTTCTGGTAGGCTAAACGCAAAAGATTATAAGTTTACTTTTAGAGAACATGATATCATTAAAACAGATTTAATAAAAGGTGAGCGTTTGTTCAAAAAAATAAAAAAACTCAATCATCCTTTAACCGTTTTACATGAAGAAATATTCTTAAATAAAGAAATTGAAAGAGCAACAGAATTTACCAATAAAAATGTAAAAAGTTATAAGTCAAAGACTGACCAATTACTTAGAAGGTTTACCAAAACACTTGAAGAATATAGAGATGAGTTGAGAAATCATTATGAAAGTCATGCAAGAGATTTATACGGAAAGATAAGAGGACTCAAAAGTAAAATAAACGAGTATTCCAAAGTATATGGAGAAGATTTTAAGCAATCAGGATTGACAAAAGTTCAGATGTATGGTATTTTTTCTGAAAATTATAGCAATATAAAAGCAGCTAGAAAAGAAGTGACTCATGATTTTCATGATATTGAGAATATATTTAATGAAAAAAAATATTTTGATTATAGATTTCCGAAAACAAAAGATGTTGAAAAAATTACTACTATTCAACAGTTTGTTAATGATTTTGAATCTGTATTAGAACAATGGATTAATAACTTACCTTTTGGAATTATTAAGGAATCCAATACTATGAATAGTAAATCGGTAATGATGCACATGGATTATAGTGCAGTCATTGGTGATTTAGAATATTCTCATGATTTATTATTAGAAGAACTCAATCAAACTAAACTATTTAGAGAGTGGTTTTCTTATGAAGGACGTTCAATCAAAAAAAGAATTGAAAACATAGAACAATTGTGGACTTTACTTGAAATTACAGACCAAAATTTACCACAATTTGAAGATTTTTATCCTTGGCAAAAGCATTGGTTAGAAATTCTACCTCTATCCAAAGAAACAATTAAAGGGATTCATAAGTCAAAAGCTGCCGAATGGCTTCCTGCATTTAATAGCTGGTATTTTTATAGTTGTTTAAATGATTATTCTTTCATGTCTTTCAATATTAATGAGAATGTTAAAGAAGAATATTTAAAGGATTTGGCTTCTTTAAGATCTCATATGCCTGATTATATTAAGGACTTGTGGGCAGTTAGACAGGAAAAAAGTTTATTGGATTTAGAAGAAAAAAATAAGAAGTTATTTGATTTGTTTTTTGGTAAAAAATCTACCTTACCTTCAAATGTGAGAATAAAAGACGTATTTCTAACTTTTCATAAAGAATTGCCTGTTTGGTATCCTATTACAATGATGACCTACGAAGTAGCAGAAGAATTGTTGACGCCAAGTAAAATACATTATGATGTATTAATATTAGATGATGCTCATAAATTATCAATGACCCAAGCTATTCCATTAATGGACATAGCAGATAGAGTGGTTGTAATAGGGGATAGACAACAATCTTTATATGTTTCTGAAGACAAGAAAACTTTAATCAATGAATTGGTAGAGTCGGGAGCTGATATAATTCCTTTTTATTATCAACATGAAGATTGTGAAAAATCTTGTATAGATTTCGCAAATGCTACAGCATATCATGGAAATATAAAGAAAATTAGTTATTTTTTACCTGAAAATAGAATGGATGGGATTCAATTAAAGAATGTTTCTGGTAGATATGATGAAGAAAAGAAAGTTAATGAATTTGAAGCAGAATACTTGATTGGTTTACTAGGAGAAGTTAAAATGAATCCTCATACTAATAAATTTCCAAAAACAGCTATTGTTACCAATACCTTTGCTCAAAGGGATTTGATTCATAATTATATCATTTATGCTAAACAAAAAAGGAATCCAGTAAGTGAAATGATTATAAAACTCGAAGAAGAGGGTTTGAGAATTGTTCATTTTTCAGAATTAAATGATCACTATGATAATATTGTATGGTCAATGACTTTTGGTACCATTAATTTAAAATCTCAATTGGCTGCTGATTTCTATCAATTTGAAAGTACAGTTGCAGATAGAGCTTTGAATATTATCCTTTCTAAAGTAAAAAATAAATTGATACTTTGTTCTTCAATTCCGATGAACTTTGTTGATGAGAAATTAAAAAATAATGCTAAAGCTGCCCATTCTGTTATTCAGTTTTTAAAATATGCTCAAATAGTAGAACAAAAAAATAATAAGATTAGAACTGAATTCTTACAAGAAATCAAGTGGGAAGGTCTTCGTACTAATGAAAGAGAACCTTTCAATTTTATTCAACAAGTTAAAAAAGAATTGGAACCTTATTTTGAAAAAGATAGATTAAAAATTACATCTCCTCTTGAAGAAATAGGAACAGCCGCTTTAACTCTTCTACCACAAGACCATAGACAGCCTATTCCTTTGGTAATTGGTGATAGCATAGATAGGAATAATCCTACCGTAGCTTATGAGTTTGAAGACGCTGTTTTAAAGAAATTAGAAGAGGCAGGTTATCAGATTTATCAAATACATTCTTATAGCTGGTGGAAGAACCCAAAAAGAGAAGCAAGGATATTAGCAGGTAAGCTGATTAAAGCCGATAACACACCTGTGAAAACAGAGTTAAATAGTGTTAAATAAAGTGCATCGAAATTTAAATTTGTATAACTTGCCTTTGTTTTTAATTATAAATTTAATTTTTGATGAAAAAGATTTACACAATAACTACTACACTCGTTTTATCTTGTTTTCTTTTGATGTCATTTGTACTAAATAATGATGTTGAACTTGCCGATGAAATAAAGTGGTATACTTGGGAAGAAGCAATTGAACTCAATGAAGAAAATCCTAAAAAATTATTTGTTGATGTTTATACTGATTGGTGTGGTTGGTGTAAAAAGATGGATAAATCTACATTTCAAGATGAAGATATTGTCAAATATATGAATGACAATTTTTATCCAATTAAATTGAATGCAGAGCAAAAAGAAGATATTGTTTATAAAGGACACACTTTTAAATTTGTACCTAACGGAAGAAGAGGTTATCACGAATTAGCAGCTTCTCTTTTGGATAATCGCCTAAGCTTTCCATCTTTTGTAGCTTTAAATGAAGAACAAGCAAGAATTACCATTATTCCAGGTTTTATGGATGCAAATAGCTTGCAACCTGTTCTTGAATTTATCAATGATGAAAAATACTCCACAATGTCTTACGAAGAGTATTTGAAAGAGAGAGATGGAGGGGAATAAAAGTTAATCTTTATTTAAAATGCTTAATCTATTTTTAAAAATATTCTAAAACATTTTAGATTAGCGTTCAATACTTGGAAAACCACCTTTTTATATTAAAGGACAGTATTTAAGTAATAAAAATGAATAGTGTAATAAAATTAATTTCTTTCTTATTTTTTATCATTACAATTTCTGCTTGGACTGTAGATAATGTTTCTAATGATGAAGCCTCAATCAATTGGTTGACTTGGGAGGAAGCTATTGAAAAATCAGAAGATGACAATAAGAAAATTATTGTCGATGTTTATACCTCATGGTGTAGTTGGTGCAAAAAAATGGATGACAACACCTTTCAAGATCCCATAGTTGTAGATTATATCAATGAAAACTTTTATGCCGTTAAATTTGATGCTGAATACAAAGAAACCATTAAATTTAATGACAAAGAATATAAATACATCAAAAGCGGTAAAAGAGGCTATCACGAATTAGCCGTATGGTTAATGCAAGGAAAAATGAGTTATCCAACAACTGTCTTTATTGATGAAGATTTGCAAGTTATTCAAGCCATTCCAGGTTATCGCTCTCTTGAAGAATTCGAACCGATTATGACTTATTTTGGAGGTGATTATTATAAATCAACTCCTTGGGTTATTTATCAGAAAAAATTCAAACCTTCAGAACCTGAAGCAAAACCAGTATCAGAATAATTATAAGTTTATATATAATCGAATAAGAGCATGTTAAAAAAGGGCAATTTTTTAAAATTGTTCTTTTTTTTTTTATTTTTATTCAAAAATCTCATTAATAAAGAATACTCTTTATTTTAATGTAATTATTATTGGTTTTAAATGTTATTCTTGAATTTTTTTTAAATGCATTAAACATTTTTTAATATAACATATTGATATATATGAAAAAATAATATATATTTGTATTTATAAGAACAAAAGGATTATAATTCAAAAAACAAACTCTTCAATTCTTTTTAACTGTGAACATATTAATATTTGGTACGATTTGTATCAAATGAAGTTTAGATTAAACTATAGTATTACCTATAGTGATAAGATACTCTATTTTTAATAAAATATCAATAAAGTATACTATAAGGAAATTTGACAATATCGAATCAAAATTATTACCTCAACTTACTAAAAAATTTAACAAATGAACAGTAAAAAATGGATGAAGCATAGGTATGGTATGTATTTAATTATTTGTGTATTTGCATTAATATTCGGGTACTTAAACTGTATCTTTAAAAAAGATTGTATTTTTAAATCGAATGAAAAAGATGAATTGTTGGAACATATTGTAATCAAAAAAGTAGAAAAAGAAATTGATTAATTTACTTTTAAATATGATTCCAAAAAATTATAACAAAGGAGACTTATTATAAGTCTCCTTTGTTGTTTAGGATAGGTTAAATATCA
>JAHDBK010000142.1 GCA_020630455.1 Saprospiraceae bacterium | reverse complement strand
CACTTGATTTTTTTCTTTCTTTTTTCATCAAGGAAAAAAGGAAATCCATTTTCAATTGTTAAATGGATTTAATTTAATATTTGTAAATAAATTCTAAAACGAGAATTTTGCTGATGAAAATCTAAAATCTAATGTCTAAAATCTCTTGTCTACTACCTCGTTAAAACGATATAATCCCTGATTAAAGTTTTTAGAAAATGGATTTTGTCTCTTGGTTCTTCAATAATATCAAGTTTAAGCATTAAATCTCTAACTAAATTATTGACCACTTCTTTATGGGCAGAATTATTATATTCTCTATGTCTAGCAATGACACTTTTGATAAGGAGCATATCTTGCTCTGTAAATTGACGCACATCAGGATATAAAGGCTCATAATCTGCCAATGAATTAATCTTCAATATATCTTCTAAACGAAACCTAAGGTTGAATTTTACTTTAATAATAGCGGTATTAGCTGCAAAGTCACCCATTCTTTGACTTTTTTCAGTAGAAATAATGAGCATAGAACCCAATACAGCCATACTAAAAAATCCATCAATGATGTAAAACAAAGACCTTAAAAAATAGTCATTAGGTCCAGCTTCTTTTCCATTGAGTTTGATAACCTTAATACCGAAAGTTCTTTTACCTAAACTTTGCCCATCCATGAGCAATTCAGATAAAAAATGATAAAGCATGAATATCAAAATATACAATTGCCAAAAACGATCAGGACTAAAATTATTAAAATCATCATCACTCATAATACCTGCATAAATAAACCCAATAATGATATTAATAGCTCCTACCACTAAAGCATCTATAAGAGCAGAAAGAATTCTTTCCCTGTAAGGAGCCAATTCATATTCGATAGTGACTTGTTGTGTGGTCGTTATTTCTATTGTTTTCATTAAATTAGTGTTTCTTTACTAGACTTTTTACGTCTTAAAAATAAATGCATTAATCTATAATGTTGTATAATTACTAGAAAAGCTATTATATTAGTATTCAATTTACAAACAATATTATATAAATAATTGTATTAATTCACAAATAATCGATAAAATTTATAAAAATTATGATGAGTGGAGCTTATATGGGATATATGATAGTAGGTGGGATATTATCTGTTATTGGTATGTTCATTAGTTCAAGATTGCAATCTAAAGCTAAAAAATACGGAGCAATTCCTATCCGTAGTGGTTATACAGGTAAAGAAGTCGCAGAAATGATGCTCAGGCATTATGGCGTTGATGATGTTACTATTGTTCAAGGTCAAGGCTTTTTAACAGACCATTATCACCCTGTAAAAAAAGTAGTGAGTTTAAGTCCTGCTATTTATAGTGGTAATAGTATTATGGCAGCTGCTGTTGCTGCACATGAATGCGGTCATGCTGTTCAACATGCTGAAGCCTATCCATTTTTGCAAATGCGTTCGGCGATTGTACCTATAGTTCAGTTTTCTTCGAATATTCAGCAATTTGTATTAATCGCTGCATTTATGGCAATTGGTATGGGTTATACTTTGCCAATGTTAATTGCAATTGTAGTTTTTGCGATTACAGCACTTTTTAGTTTTATTACTTTGCCCGTAGAGTTTGATGCTACTCGTAGAGGTTTGGAATGGTTGAAAAGTAGTGGCGTATCACAAGGAGCGGAATACGACGGAGCAAAAGATGCTTTGAAATGGGCTGCTATGACTTATGTTTCTGCTGCATTATCAGCATTGGTAATGGTATTGTACTTAGTGTTACAATTTGCAAGTAGAAGATAATTTATAATAGAAATAATCTTATAATAATAACAAAACTTCTTTATTAATTAATAAAGAAGTTTTGTTATTATAAGGGCATAATAATTGAAAAATATTACATATAAATACCTATTTATAATACTCGGAGCAATATTGTTGCTCTTGCTATTTTATTTCTACTCTCCTTATGAATATGCTTTCTTTCCACAATGCCCCACCTATAAATATTTAGGCTTGCATTGTGGTGGTTGTGGGTTGCAAAGATCCATATTTCATCTCGTTCATGGCGAATGGTTCTTATTATTGAGGTCTAATTTGTTTTTACCCGTTTGGTTTGTTTTATTCATGAATTATATTTATAATCAATATAAAAATACGGTTCAGAATGCATGGCTTATGCAAAATAAGGTATTAATTACTATTATTATATTATTAATTATTTATTCAATAATTAGAAATTTGCCATATCATCCATTTACTTATTTAGCACCTGTATTGTAGACATTTATAATTTTTCCATTATATTTGAATGTTATTACTAATGATATTTTAATATAATGAGTAAAAAGAAAAAAACCAACAAAAGTAAAAAAACTAAAAAATTAAGTTTCAGTTCCGCTTTTAATCGTTTTGAGCTGTGGTTGGCGGCAGGAATATTTGCTTTAGCTTTTGTCACTTATGCTAATACAATTGGACACGAATATGCCCTAGATGATAATTCTGTTTTAAAAGACAGTTACATAGTAAGAGAAGGTGTTACAAACGTACCTGCTATTTTTACTCAACGATATCGTCAAGGGTATTTTGGAGATGCAAGTACCATGTATAGACCTGTGTCTATTGCTATGTTTGCTACAGAGTGGAGTATTAGTAAAGATAATCCTCATTTGTATCATTTTATTAATGTATTAATGTTTGCATTGGGTTGTGGTTTACTGTTCTTGACATTAAGATTAATAATGAATAAATATTCCATTTGGATACCTATAATAACATCGGCACTTTTTGCAGTACATCCTTTACATACAGAGGTAGTTGCGAATATTAAGAGCCGAGATGAATTGTTGATTTTCTTTTTTGGTATATTGGCTCTGTTTTTATTGTGGCAACATTTAAGGACAAAAGATAACAAATTTTTGTTCTTATCTTTGCTGGCATATACTGTAGCCTTGTTTTCTAAAGAGAATGCCATTAATTTTTTAGGCGTAATTCCTTTAACTTTGTTTTTCTTTTCAAAACTCCCTTTAGATAAAATCGCTACTAAATCTTTATATTATTTAATACCTACAGCTATATTTTTAATTATAAGATTTAAAATATTAGGCTCACTAGCAGGAAAAGAATCTGACCATTCCCCTATAGATAACTTTATGGTTTTGTTGCCTTGGTTAGAACAAAAGGCTACGTCAATGCTCATTATGGGTAAATATCTTTGGTTACATTTCGTCCCTGCTCCTTTGATGTGTGATTATAATTACAATACCATACCAGGAACAAATTTCGGAGATTGGAAAGTATTTCTATCTACTATCATTCATGTAGGAATGGCAGGTTATGCTATTTATAGTTTATTAAAAAATAAAAATGTAATTGCTTATGGTATTTTATTCTATTTAGGTAATATGGTATTATATAGTAATTTCTTTATGTTAATTGGAGCACCTATGGGAGAACGTTTTGCTTTTATGGGCTCCTTAGGGATTATGATAGTTATTGCATATTTATTGACATTCTTTTTAGGCAAAACAGTTGACAATGAAAACATCAATTCATTTTCTACACTTACTCAAGGTAAAACAGCTTTAATGGGAGTGTGTATTCCAATAATCTTGCTTTTTGCCTATATGTCATTTGATAGAAATATGGATTGGAAAAATTCATACACCTTGTATTCAGCAGATATTGAAAAAGCACCTAATGGTTCTAGAATGCATGGTTATATGGGAGTTGAGTTTGTGAAATTGGCAAAAGAAACGGATGATGAAGCACAAAAAAAGGCGTATTATGAAAAAGCGGCCTATCATTATCAAACTTCTTATGAAATCATGCCAGAACATCATGTAGAAGCTATTGGTCGATTAGGTAAAGTACATATGCAAATGGGCAATCAAGAAAAAGCTGCACAATTTTTTGAAACTTGTGTGAATCATCCTTCAGGACAATGCAAGGGAGATTATTACAGTGATTATGGTACCATGCATTTTGAGGAATATGTCAGATTGTCTAATGCAGGTAGGAAAGATGAAGCACTTCAAAGATTACAAATCGCAAAAGATTTATTTGAAAAAGCAGTTGCTCGTAAACAAAATTATTCTGAAGGCTTAATGAATTTGGGGAGTGCTTGGGGCTCATTGGGCAATCATGCTAAAGCAGAAACACACTTTAGACAGTCTCTTAAATTTGTAGCCGATGACGAATTAGAAAATAATGTAAGGAAAATGTTGATTTCATCTCTTCAACTTCAAGGTAAAAATGCAGAAGCAGAAATTGAAAGACGTAAATTGACCAATTAAAAGTATACCTAAAATTTAATGGAGGACATCCCTCCATCTATATGAAATATTTGACCAGTTACCCATGATGATTGTGGACTCAACAGATATTGAGCAGCACTAGCTATATCTTGAGGAGTACCAATTTTTTTCATTGGATTACGCTCACTATTTGCTTGTCTTTTTTGTTCGTTATTCAATAGTTTTTCAGCAAGAGGCGTATCTGTTAATGAAGGGGCAATCGCATTGACTCTAATTGTAGGAGATAATTCTGCAGCTAAAGACTTAGTCAAGCCCTCAATAGCTCCCTTAGAAGTAGCAACTAATGAATGAAAATTAAAACCCTGTTGTACCGCTACTGTTGAAAAAAGAACGATAGAACCATTTTCAGAGGCTTTTAATTGTGGTAATGCTTGGCGTATAACTCTAATAGCTCCGAGTACTTGCAAATTAAAATCATTGATAAAATCAACATCTTTAAATCGATGAAAAGGTTTCAGTTGGATACTTCCAGGGCAATAAACCAATCCATCTAGTTTTTCAGGTAAAAAGCCAAGGTCTATGTCTTCTTCTCTAGTATCTAATGAAAAATACTGAATATGGGAGCTATTGTCATGTTTGTTTTTATGATAAGTAGCAAATACTTGATTTCCACTTTCAGCTAATTGTTGTGCTAATTGCTTACCGATTCCAGAGGATGCGCCAATAATCAGATAATTTTTCATTTTTATGATTTTTAATTTATTTTTTTTAAAAAATTCAATCAAATGGTAGCGAATTCATTGCTGATTATTTAATAACAAATTGAAATGAGAATTAGATTAAAAAAATAAAAAAACCGTTGGAAAAACTTCCAACGGTTTTTAGAAATATTTTATAAGAGCATGTTTAAAAATTTATCACAATGAGAATCAATAGATTGAGGTTTTGGCGAAATAAATATTTTTGAGTTTATCGGGATAAACGATAAAATATTTATAAAGACAAGTTCTTAATATATTGGTTTTCATAAAGATTAAAATTTAAACATGCTCTAAATAAGATATTACATCAATCCTAATATCTTTGCATATTTCAACATTTCGCCTTGGTTACTCACTTTGATTTTACCCATCATGAATGCCATCATTGGATTTTGACGACCTTCAACGATGTCCATCAAATCAGAACCTTTAGCTTTAACAACACAATTAGCTTCTCCGTCTAATCCTTCAACTACAGAAGCACTTCCATCTTGAATTTTTAGAGTGTACTGACCTCCGTCATCTCCTCCTAAATCAAAATGAAAATTAGTATTGTGTCCTGCTATTGCTTCTGGTGATACCTTTTCAGGTAAGCCCATTAAAAAATCTTTTGCTGTCATTATTTTATTTTAAAATTTAATAATTAGTGAAAATTCGCTGAAATTTATTACTTTTTTTTGAGAAATAAAAGTATTCATAGAATTCTAAAATAATTTTATTTAAATTTTAGCTATTCACAAATTATTTTTTAACAATTTTATTAATAATTTTCACATCTTGACTTTGTATTGTCATCGTGTATATTCCTGTTGAAAGTTGACTAATATCTAGTACTTCTTGTTGAGTTCCAGAAGACTGTTCAGATGATTTGAACAATACAACTCTTCCTAACATATCAGTTAATGTAATATCAACTATAGTATTATTTTCCATTACTTCATATTTGATGTTCAGTACATCAATTGCAGGATTAGGGAAAATATTTGAAATGCTAATTGCTTGATCTCTTCTTACAATATGTACAATATCTGTATAACTATATTCTCCATTGAAATCTACTTGACGTAATCTATAATATCCACTAGGAATAGGTTGTTCGTCAATAAACTGATATTTTTCAGGCTTAGAAGTAGTTCCATGACCTTTCACTTTACCAATAACCTCAAAATCTCTAGTAGGGTCAAGGGTTCTTTCTATTTCAAAATAATCATTTTCTATTTCAGAAATAGTAACCCAATCTAGAACATTAACATCTTCTTTTGCTTCACCATCAAAAGATGCCAATTCAATTGGTAATACTTCATTACTTTCAAATTCCCAAATACATTGAGCCCCTGCATCACCATCTACAATAACATAATAAGTGTCATTAGGCATGTTATCAGGTAAGGTAACAGAAACGGTTCCTGTTCCTACAGAACAACCCACTGGTACCATTGCACCTAATCCATTACCCGAACTTCCTGAAGAAGGGCAAGATATTCCATTTTGCCTCCAAATACCCATTTGCATTTGTCCACCACCTGTATTATCGCAGTTTACATTTAATATATCAATAGTAATAGGCTGAGGAGTTGAGTTGGTAACTTCGAATTCATACCATACTAAATTTTCATTTGAAAACCAATTTGAGGAACAGTTGTCAATATTATCAGCAAAACCATCTCCATTTACATCTCTCCCATCAGTATGAGCTTGGCCTGTCCACGAACTGAAATCTTCTCCTACACTATCTGCATTATAATTGCAGCCTTCTCCAGAAAGCGGTTGAGCATTTACGCAATCATCTTCTAATAAAGATTCTGCAAAAGCTAGACCTACCCAAGCATTTTGGTCGTCTTCTTCTGTTACACGGATAAAATATGTTTCTCCTGGAGTTAAATTGTCAAATCTAAACGGACCTTCATTATATCCATTAAAAGCACCACTAGAGAAATCTATACAATCGTTACTATGAGTGTAATCTCTACCGTCTATAGTTATTGGAGCTCCAGCAATACTCAACGAAGAACAAGACCCTTCATACAAATTACCTGTTAAATTAGCTTGAGTTGCAGCACCATAATCGCCCCAATCATCTACCCACATCGTAAATGAACCAGAAGGAGGTGCTGTTACAGCAAAAAAGATATCCAAATTCTCATCCCAAGCACAAGAAGTACTCGCTCCAGAAAATGTTTGGGTAGAATTACTCACATCATATTCAAAGAAATTAAGTGTAGCGTCACAAGGGTCTTGAATTAATTGTGTAGTAGCCGCACATGGACTATCAGAACAAAGGAAATGAGGTGTGCCTGATACAACCATTCTCAAAGTAATAGACCAAGTCGGTGTACAATTACAATCACTGCCTGTACTAGCCGTTCTAGTTAAAAAATAAGTACCTGGAGTAGTTGGAACATTCCATCGATAAGATTGATTTACTCTACAATCTGTTCCTCCTATTCCATCATCATCATAAGCCGACCAATCTAAATATAAAAAATTAGGAGGACAGGTAGGGTTCCCTCCATCACCATTACCATAAGTTTTATTGAAATTAAGAGCAGTGTAGCCGCTAGTTCTTATGACTGTTGGGCCATTATTCTCTGACACTTCATGTGAAAAACTCCTGCTATAACCTCTATTATCATCTAGGTCAATATCCCATTGTGGGTCAGAGTCTCCAGCTCCCCAACCATCATTGTCACAAAAATTAGTAACTCTTAATTCGGTTACTTGTACTGAAACGGTTAGTTGTGCGTATGTATATGAGTAGCACAATAATGCTACTATCATTGTAGTATATAATTTTCTCATTGTAAAGTATGTTTAAAGTAAGTTATTTAGAAATATTCATTGCATCATAAATCTCGTTAATACGCGATTCATTATCGACATCCCACTGTTTTCGAGCTTCTTTCCAAAGTTTTATGTCTAATTCTAAAGCATTGTCTGAATTTCTTGAAAACTTTGGATATTCATACAAATCTAAAACTAGTATTTGTTCTTCGTCAAATTTCAGAAATGGATTTTTGTGTTTGTAGAAACAGTAAGCAGGTGTTTCTTTTAATTCATAAATAACAACTTCTGTTTCTTGCGAGTTGTCTTCGCCTTGGTCATCTTGTGCTTGTATATTATTGCCATAAAATAACATCAATACAAACAAAAGAGACGTGAAAAGTATCTTTTTTCCCATAGTAAGTAAGTTAAAAAATTGAGTAATAATTTTATTTTAGTATTTAAATATACTCATTTATTTATGATTTATAATTTATAATTTATAAT
>JAHDBK010000141.1 GCA_020630455.1 Saprospiraceae bacterium | reverse complement strand
AAGACAAGTTCTTAATATGTTGGTTTTCATAAAGATTAAAATTTAAACATGCTCTAAATACAAATTTACAATTAGTAAATTAAACATTACAGTTAATAGTCGAATTTCTACCACTAAATATTTTTTTCAATATTATTGAATTAAATATTATATTTTTGTATAAATTCATTAAAAAACTAACAAAATGGAACATTTTAAACCAGCTTTTTTATTATTGGTGACTTTATTAATGAGTCAATCATTATTTTCCCAATTAGATTTCATGGGTACATGGGAGCCAGTGCCTCAGGATGCTTTATCTAGAGCGACTTATTGTTTACACGATGATGGTTCATATTATGTTACTACACTAAATGATAATGGAGATTATTGTTTAAGTATTTTGGGTGATGATAATGCTACTCAATCTTTTGTATTTGAAACAAATGCCATTGATGAAGCTGGAGTAAATTCTTTTGAAATACAAGGGAGTCAAGATATTTTACTAGGAAGTTCTGGGAATAATATGCTCATCAGATTTAATCCTGTTACAGAAACCATTATATGGTCTAAAGTATATAACCACGTAGAGTTGAGAAATTTTAGAATATTTCAAGCTAAAAATGGAAGGTTTTTCATAAGTGGATGGATGTTGCCAGGAGGTAGCGGATTTCAAGATGATTTTTATATATTAGAAATTGATATTAATACAGGTGATATTATTTATCAACAAAGATTTGGAACTACTAGTGCTGATGACCAATATTCTTTTCTAGGTTTGAATGTTTCTGGAAATCTTTTGATACTAGGAAGTTCGAGTAGTATTGGTTGGAATGGTGTTGTCATGGAGTTCGATATTACAACAGGTACTATTTTAAGAAGTAAAAAGTTTGATGTAACTACGGGTTCAGAATCTTTTGCAATCAATTTGGTAGAGGTTTTACCTGATAATTCATATTTAATTGCTGGTTATAAAAGAAATTCTGGATATAATCATGATATTGTAGTAATGCATATTTCTAATGACTTAGAGACGATTCACTGGATAAAAAATTATGATTATGAATTGAATGGTCAAAATTATGATATAGTTTGTAATAATTTATGGACAAATAGCAATAAGATTTATATTAATTTAACTTCTTGGATCAATCCAGGTTTACCTAATGGTATTATTAGTCTAGATATGAATGGTAACCTATTAAGTGGAATTGACGGAGTATCTGCCGTTGCTCATAATTTTCAAAATGGAAAACTTCGCGTAATCGACCGCAATCCACTTGGAGAAAAGACAGGAATGTGGTCTCCTGAGTTAATTTTTGAAACTACAGTAAACGGTGGTCCTTGTTGGAATCCTACTTATTTTGATTTGAATAATTTTATTGTTAATGATTTAAATGATGTTCAAGTAGATGATTGGTCTTTGACAATGACAAGTCTTTCTGGTTTCGTTGTTTCAGATACAAGCGTTCCTGTTACAAATACGACATTTAATTATAATTATGAATGTCAAAATACAGGTATTAGAGGATTTATCTTTCAAGATTTGAGTGAAGATTGTATTTTAGATAATAATGAATATGGTTTAGCTAATAGACTAGCTATTATAGAACCAGGTAATATTATAGTTCAAACCAATGATTTAGGATATTGGCATATTGATGAATTACCTGTTGGAACATATACTATTACTTATGATGTACCAGCCAATTGGCTAAATACTTGTCCTATTACACAAACTTTTGATGTTAACGTTCAAGGAGAATTTTTACAAGTAACTCCTTTTGGGTTAAAATCTAATTTAGAATGTAATAAACCCGTTGTGAGTATTTTTGCTCCTTTTATGAGGCCTTGTAGAACTAATGATCGAGTTTTTGTATCAGCTTGTAATAATACTACAGCAACAGATACTTTAGAAAATAGTATAGTAGTAGTTGATTTAGGCCCTATGTTTGAACCGACGGAAGCATCTATTCCATACACTGACCTAGGAAATTACCAATATGAATTTCAAATTCCAATAAATCTTCTTCCTGGAGAGTGTTTTGATTTTTGGATAACTGTTTTGTCTAGTTGTGATTTGCAAATGGGTGAAACAGAATGTATCCAAGCAGAATTAAATCCTGTTGAAGATTGTGTTTTGGATACTATTCCAGGTCCAGGATATTGTGATTTACCTTGGGATAAATCTAGTTTATTGGTAGAAGGATACTGTCAAAATGATACGGTTTATTTTGAAGTAACAAATACAGGAGATTTTGGAGAAGGGGATATGCAGTGTTTTTCTCAAATTTTACTATATATTGATGGAGAATTAGTCATATTGGATTCCATACAATTAGTAGGAGGAGAAACTATAGTCTTTGCTTTTGAAGGAAATGGAGGCACCTATCATTTTGAAGCAGACCAACACCCTCTTCACCCAGGGAATTCTCATCCAAATGCCAATGTCGAAAATTGTGGTACAGGAACATGGACGCCAAACCTAGTGAATATCTTTCCTCAAGACGATGCTGACCCAGTAATTGATATTTATTGTGGGGTAGTCACAGCAAGTTATGACCCCAATGATAAAACAGGATTTCCTCTAGGAGTAGGTGATGAGCACCTTATTGCTCCTAATCAAAAAATGGAGTACCTCATTCGTTTCCAAAATACAGGAACAGATACCGCATTGACGGTTGTTATTAGAGATACCTTATCTACTGATTTTGATATATTTTCTGTAACGCCTACAGCTGCCAGTCACGATTATGTATTTGAAATGTACGGACCAAGGGTTTTACAATGGACTTTTAATAATATTAATTTACCAGATAGTACATCGAATTACGATGAAAGTAATGGTTTTGTAACTTTTACAGTGAATCAAAATCTAGATTTAGCAGAAGGAACAATCATTGAAAATAGTGCAGCTATTTATTTTGATAATAATCCTCCTATAATTACCAATACTGCTTTTCATGAAATATATTATGGATTACAAAATTTAGTACTGTCTTCTAGTGAAAATATTCAAAATATTAAAAATAATCAGTTTTTAGTATTCCCTAATCCAAGTACAGGTGAATTATGGATAGATTTACAAAATGATTATACAAATATTCAATTCGAACTGTATTCCATAGATGGCAAAATGTTACAAAGAAAAGAATTTAATCATACTAACATAGTTTCTTTACAAATCGAACAAACTTCAGGAATTTATTTTGCCAAAATAAAAACAAATGAAGGTCATACGGAAATTCATAAACTGATAATAAGATAATTGAAAAATAATAATTTTTGGGAATAAGGTTTATTAAGCAGAGATAAAGAATTTTCTTTATCTCTGCTTTTTTTTCACATAAAATGGATTAGTGTTATAGAGTTAGAATCTAAAATTTATTTTCTCTAGCTTATTTAATTATTAATTATAATGAACAAAAAAAGCTTGGCTATTGTATCTTTGCAAGATAATTTAAAATAAAATGCCTTTAGATCAAATAGATGTAGATACAATGGAGCAAGAAGAAGGAACTAAAGAAATGTCCTTTTTCGAACATTTAGAAGAACTGAGATGGCACGTTATCAGGTCAGTGATTGCAATGGTAATCGGAGCTATTTTTATATTTGCTCTAGGGAAAACTTTTTTTGATAAAGTTCTATTTTGGCCTAAAAGTGAAAGTTTTCCAACTTATGAAATAGTTTGTAACCTACTTAAAAAAATCGGATTATCAGAAGAGACCTGCTTCTCTCCTCCAGAATTTAATCTAATCGCTACGGATTTACACGAAATGTTCGTTACACATTTACAAGTTGCTTTAGTTTGCGGTTTCACTATGGCATTTCCTTATATATTCTATGAAATTTGGCGATTTGTAAGCCCTGGACTTAAAAAAAGTGAAAGAAGATACACAGGAGGAATTGTATTCATCTGTTCTTTGTTATTTATGTTGGGTTTTTTATTTGGTTATTTCATTATTTCACCTTTTGCAATATCATTTTTAGCAGGTTATCAGATATCTGACCAAGTAGTTCCCACCATAAAATTATCTTCGTTTGTTAGTTCAATGACGATGCTTACCCTACCTTCTGGCTTTGTGTTTGAATTGCCTATTGTGGTTTATATTTTTTCAAAATTAGGTATTTTGTATCCTTCAGCGATGAGGAAATATAGAAAGCATTCCTTTTTAGTAATTTTAGTAATTTCAGCCTTAATTACTCCTCCAGATTTAATATCCCAAGTATTCATTGCTTTACCTTTGTATTTTTTATATGAAATGAGCATCCTTATTTGTAGTAGAGTAGTAAAAAATAATGAAAAACAATTAAGTGAAATATGAGAACACAAGTATCTTCAAGTTTAACTATTTTTTGGAAATATCTAATACCCGTATTTAGTTTGGTTATGTTATTGACCTTTACTTTCGCTATTACTTTTTCAAAAATTACTATTTCCAATGTTTCAAAAACTTCTTTTTTTATTTTAATGATGGTAATTACCATTCTGTGGGCAGTGTTATTTTATCTAACCATTTTTAAACTAAAAAGAGTAGAATTAGATGAAGAACATGCTTACGTTACGAATTATTTTAAATGGTATCGTTATACCTATAATTCTATTGATAAAATAGTTGAAAGAGATTATGTCTTATTTAAAGTAGTAACTATTCATTTAAAGGATAAGGGCTATTTTGGGAAAAAGATGTTTTTTCTAGCAAATCATAGGAAATTAAATGATTTTTTACAAAATCATCCTAATGTTTTACAGGCTTTATTTGATGCAACAGAAGGAAAAGAAGAAGAAAGAGTAGAAGAATAATTATAATTTTTTTTGTATAAATTAATTTTTTTAAAAAAATACCTACATAATAAAAGTAAATAATCATATGTTTTTACCCTTTTTATAAAGAGTTTTCTTTATTTATTAAAATCCTATTTTACTAAATAAAACCTTTGCCCCTTAAACATATTCATATTTTACAATACATTTTGTAATAAATTTTATTTTTTAGCAAAAAAAGTATATCTTTGCAGTCGCTTTTGAAAGCGGTATTTAATTATTTTATTAAAAATAGAGTATGCCTACTATAAATCAATTAGTTCGCAAGGGAAGAAAAAAGATAGAAGTAAAGAGTAAATCCCGTGCATTAGATGCATGCCCACAGCGTCGTGGAGTATGTACACGTGTCTATACTACTACTCCTAAGAAACCAAATTCAGCTTTACGTAAAGTAGCTAAAGTAAGATTGACTAATGGTATCGAGGTGATTGCCTACATTCCAGGAGAAGGTCATAACTTACAAGAGCACTCTATTGTATTGATACGTGGTGGTCGTGTAAAAGACCTTCCAGGTGTAAGATATACAGTAGTAAGAGGAGCATTGGATACAGCAGGAGTAGCAGGTCGTTTACAAAGTCGTTCCAAGTATGGAGCTAAAAGACCAAAGAAATAAATTTTTATTAAAAATCTTTTAATAATAGATAGAAGATGAGAAAAAGGAAGCCGAAACCACGGGTAATAGCACCCGATCCACGTTATAATGACACAATGGTAACACGTTTTGTCAATAACCTTATGATTGAAGGTAGAAAAGGAACTGCTTTTAAACTTTTTTATGATGCAATGGATAGAGTTGCAGAAATGACAAATGAGAATCCTCATGAAGTTTGGAAAAAAGCATTAAATAACGCAATGCCTCAAGTAGAAATCCGTTCAAAAAGAATTGGAGGAGCTACTTTCCAAATTCCAACTGAAATTCGTGCAGAAAGAAAAATTTCAAAAGGAATGAAGTGGTTAATTCAATTTGCTCGTCAAAGAAGCGGTAAAGGTATGGCTAATAAATTAGCTGCCGAAATCGTTGCTGCTAGCAAAAACGAAGGTGCTACAATCAAAAGAAAAGAAGATACGCATAGAATGGCTGAGTCCAATCGTGCATTTGCTCATTTTAGAGCATAATTTTTTAACATGCCTTAATTTATTTTATCATGGCAAAGGATTTAACTTATACTAGAAATATTGGTATTGCCGCTCACATTGATGCAGGTAAAACTACCACTACGGAACGTGTACTTTACTACACAGGTATTTCACACAAAATAGGAGAGGTGCACGATGGTGCCGCTACTATGGACTGGATGGAGCAAGAGCAAGAGCGTGGTATCACTATCACATCTGCTGCTACTAAAACAAAGTGGAACTGGAAAGAAACTGATTATGATTTCAATATCATTGATACTCCAGGACACGTTGACTTTACCGTTGAGGTAAACCGTTCATTACGTGTGTTAGATGGTTTAGTATTTTTATTCTGTGCAGTGTCAGGTGTAGAGCCTCAATCAGAGACTAACTGGCGTCTTGCAGATAATTACAAAGTACCTCGTATTGGATTCGTAAATAAAATGGATCGTTCTGGTGCTGATTTCTTTGCTGTAGTTAATGATGTTTTAGAAAAGTTAGGAACTAAAGCAGTTGCTTTACAAGTACCTATCGGAGCTGAAGATACTTTTAAAGGAGTAGTTGACTTAATTACAAATAAAGCTATCGTTTGGAATGAAAACGATATGGGTATGACTTATGAAGAAATTGAAATACCTGAAGATTTAGAAGAAACAGTTGCTGAACGTCGTGAATTATTACTAGAAGCAGTTGCTGAATATGATGATTCATTGTTGGAAAAATTCTTTGACGATCCTGATTCAATTACCGAAGAAGAAATGTTGAAGGCTATTCGCGATGCGGTTTTAGATGCTGCTTTCGTTCCAATGATGTGTGGTTCTGCATTTAAAAATAAAGGTGTTCAAGCCGTATTAGATGCAGTATGTGCATTTTTACCTTCTCCTTTAGATATTGAAGCAGTTAAAGGAACTAATCCTGATTCAGAAGAAGAAATTTCACGTAGACCATCTGTTGAAGATCCTTTCGCAGCTTTAGCATTTAAAATTGCTACCGATCCATTTGTAGGACGTTTGGCATTTATGAGAGTTTACTCTGGTAAATTAGATGGAGGTTCTTATGTGTTGAATACTCGTTCTGGTAAGAAAGAACGTATTTCAAGATTGTATCAAATGCATGCTAAGAATCAAAAACAAATTGATAGCGTAGAAGCAGGAGATATCGTTGCAGCGGTAGGGTTTAAAGATATCAGAACAGGTGATACTTTAAGTGATGTCGCTAATCCAATTGTGTTAGAATCAATGGTATTCCCTGATCCAGTAATTTCAGTTGCTATTGAGCCTAAGACTCAAAAAGATTTGGATAAATTAGGTATGGCTTTAGCTAAATTAGCAGAAGAAGATCCAACATTCCAAGTTAGAACTGATGAGAATACAGCTCAAACAATTATTTCTGGAATGGGTGAGCTTCACTTAGAAATTATTGTTGACCGCCTTAGACGTGAATTCAAAGTTGAGGTCAATGAAGGTGAACCTCAAGTGAATTATAAAGAGGCATTAAATACAATGGTTTCTCATCGTGAAAAATTGAAGAAGCAATCGGGTGGTTCTGGTTTATTTGCAGATATGGAATTTGAATTAGGACCTGCTGATGAAGAATTCTTGGAAAGCGATGAGTTCAAGAGCGGAAAAGAAAAGCTTCAGTTTGTTTGGGCTATCTTTGGAGGTTCTATTGATAAGAATTATATGAAGCCAATTAAAGATGGTTTCTTGTCTATGATGGATAATGGTGTCCTTGCTGGATATAATATTGATAGTATGAAGGTGAGAGTCTATGATGGGTCTATGCACTCAGTGGATTCAAAACCTATCGCTTTCGAATTATGTGCTAAAGAAGGATTTAAAGCTGCTGCTTCAAGATGTAATCCTGTTATTCTTGAGCCTATTATGAAATTAGAAATTATTACTCCTGAAGAGTATGTGGGTAGTGTTATTGGTGATTTGAACCGTCGTCGCGGTTTACCAAAAGGACAAGATCCACGTCCAGGAGGTGCTGTTTCTATCCAAGCAGATGTGCCTTTAGCAAATATGTTTGGTTATGTAACTGACCTTCGTACTATTACTTCTGGACGTGCAAGTTCTACTATGGAATTCTCGCATTACTCAGAAGCTCCTAGCGGAATTGCTAAAGAAGTTATAGAAAAAGCAAAAGGAGAAATAAAAGTTTAAAAAATATTTGGAAAAGAGGTGCAAAGGTGTTACTTTTGCACCTCGATTTTAAAAATAATTAATAATTACCAAAAAAAGGTATGAATCAAAAGATACGAATTAAGCTACGTTCCTACGATCACAATTTAGTTGATAAGTCAACTGAAAAGATTGTAA
>JAHDBK010000140.1 GCA_020630455.1 Saprospiraceae bacterium | reverse complement strand
ATCATTCTATCACTCATGAATTTAACTACAGATAAATCGTGAGAAATAAAAATATAAGTAAAATCAAATTTCTCCCTCAACTCCATTAACAAGTTCAATACTTGAGCTTGAACAGATACATCTAAAGCAGAAACCGACTCATCACAAATAATGAATTTTGGTTCCATCGCTAATGCTCTTGCTACACAAATACGCTGTCTTTGTCCACCAGAAAACTCATGAGGATAACGACTAAAATGCCTCGCTTCCAAACTCACTGTTTCTAATAAATCAATAACTTTATCTTTTCGTTCCGAATCACTACCTAAAATTCCATGAATTTGCATAGGTTCCATAATAGCATCACCAATGGTCATACGTGGATTCAAAGAAGAGTATGGGTCTTGGAAGATAATTTGCATATCTCTACGCAGGTCTTTCATCTCATTTTCAGGAAGCGTTAATACATCTTTTCCTTGAAAAATCACTTGACCTCCTCTAGCAGGGGCTAATCTTAGTAAAGTTCGCCCTAGAGTTGTTTTTCCACAACCAGACTCCCCTACAAGTCCCATAGTTTCTCCTGGATATACATCGAAACTAACATCATCTACTGCTTTCACCCAACTTGTTGGTTTTCCAAAGAAATTTCTTTGAGAAGGAAACCAAGTTTGAAGATTTTTTACTTGAAGAATTGGTTCTTTTTTCTTCAAGTTCTCCATTCTTTCTTTGGTTTGTTCTGGTTTTATTTTTACAGATTCTATTACTTTTTCCAAAGAAGATTCTTTTTCTGTAATAATGCGTTCTCCATTATCATCAAAAGCAACATCCATAAAATCAGAAACAATTGGCAAACGGCTCATTCTAAAATCTAAAGGAGGACGACAAGCCAACAAACCTTTGGTATAAGGATGTTTTGGATTTTTAAAAATATCCAAAGCATTGCCTTGCTCTACAATTTTTCCTTTATACATTACAATCACATGATCTGCAATTTCGGCAATTACGCCTAAATCATGTGTAATAAAAATAATAGAAGCATCAATTTCGGATTTTAAATCATTCATTAATTCCAAAATCGTTTTTTGTACTGTAACATCTAATGCAGTGGTAGGTTCGTCCGCAATCAAAATATCAGGATTACAAGACATTGCCATCGCAATCATCACCCTTTGTTTTTGTCCACCAGACAATTGGTGAGGATATGCACTAAAAATACGCTCTGGTGTAGGAAGTTGTACCTTTTCGAATAACTCTATTGTTTTAGACTTTGCTTCTTCTTTGCTTACATTTTGATGTAATTGAATAGCTTCTGTTACTTGATTACCACAAGTAAAAACAGGATTTAAAGAGGTCATCGGTTCTTGGAAAATCATAGAAATTTCGTTTCCTCGGATTTTTTGCATTTCGCTTTCGCTCATTTTGACCAAATCAATTGGTTCTCCATCCAAAGGATAATAAATCATTTGACCACCTACGATTTTACCAGGAGGGTCAGGAATCAACCTCATTGCAGAAAGTGAAGTAACAGATTTCCCTGAACCTGACTCACCAACAATACCCATTGTTTGACCACGATATAATGTAAAGCTAACTTTATCAACGGCTTTTACAGTTCCTTCTTCGGTTGTAAAATGCGTTTCTAAATCAATAACCTCTAATAATTTCCTTTTTTCCATATCAGTATTTTAGACTATCAGACAATAGATTTTAGATATTAGATTTTTTGAACAAAAATAAATACTATTACCACTTTATTAAATAACTAACTATTTAAAAGCATTTTGTTAATTACTATTATTATTCAAAAGTATAAAAATTTCTTGGGATTAACTATATAAAATCTAGCAATCGAATTGTAGTGTAGTAGATTTTAGAAAACTTTTGTAGTTTATAATAAAAAATCATCCATTAATAATTACTTAATTAGACGTTATTACGAAAAATTGATTATAGCTAAATTGTCATTTTAATGATATCCATCGTTATTCCTCTCAAACATAGCTACGGCTATGCTTTTCGAGTAATGCCTCGGCTATAATCAAAATACTAATTTATCTTTCATAAAAAACTTTTCGTAATAACATCTATTATAATGACTTTATTTTAATTTTAAATTCATACTTACATGATTTTTCATCTAATTCAGGATTAATTACTGAGCCTTTAATTTCTAATTGACTTTCTAAAACTCCTAATTTCATAAGATACTCTTTTACTGCCTTTGCTCTTGGAATTGCAAAACTTTTGGAAGCATATTCTCTTTCCTTTGAATCAATACAAGCATAGCCAATTATTAAAATTCTTGTATTCTTATTATGTTTTAAGGACAACGCTATTAAATCTAATTTTTCTTTAATGATTGAACTAAGTTTTATTTTGCCTTCTTCAAATAAAAAACAACCTGATACAATTACATCACTTTCCTTATAATTATTTTTATTAATTGGTAATTTAATTAAACATTCGTCCTTTTTACATTCTTCACAACCTTCACACTTTGAACAATTTTGACACATTAAACAACTTCTACACATAGTGGTATCTATTTCAATTGAACACCCCATTGTATCAAATACTTGAACTTTAAAATCACCCTTAGATACTAAATAATTCCCATTCTCATAATATAACCTTTTATTATTTGATAAACAGTTAATCGTATCTTTATTTTGAAGCCAAATATATTTATAAGATAAAGTATCATTTTTATAAATTTCACTTCCACTTACTCTTCCCCCTATAGGAAAAATTCTAGCTGTACCTTTATAACTTGTATGAGAATCATCGAGACTACATTGTAAAAATTCTATAGTAGCAGACAACGGCTTAGGATTATCTAAATATACAAACAAAGAATCATAAAACATTTTTAAAGAATCAGTTGCAATAATCACTAATGTATCTGCTTTTAATTCTTTTAATTCTAAAGTATTACTATCCTTTTGAATTTTATTATGATACAACCTTTTTAATTCTAGCCCTAAACTATCCTTTTCTTTATTGTACTTATATACCTTATATGTATAAGGAGGGATACCACCTAAGAATTCCAATTTTAAACTTGCATCATTTAAATCAGTGCAACTAACTAAATTACTTTCTAATACATTTATCCTTGTTGTATTTTGTATAAAATAAAGACCACAATTTGTTCTTATCCAAAGTCTACCTGCAAAATCTGCTACAACTGATTTACAGTTAATATATTTGTTTTTTTGTAAATATTTATAATCATCAAAATTACTTGAGTCTCTGAATATTTTATTAATTGTTGGTTCTATATTTAATTCTTTTTTAGAAGCTTTTATTTTATATTTGGGATTACCTATACCTTCTATTTTATATGTTATATCATCTTGAAAAACCCATAAATTAAAAGCTTTGTCTAAAATGATTTTTTTAGTTTTATTAAATTTTATATACTTATTTGTTAATTTATTCTGAGATTTACCTTGAGAATTATTTCCTGCTACTTTATTAATTGTTTCGCCTTTTTCTTCTCTAACTTTAGGGCTAGGCAGTTTTGAAACCCAAATAGTACCAATACTTTTTTCTACAGTTAATATCCATACTTTTTGATTAACTTCTGAATCTTCAACAGATTTAATCGCTTCAACATTACTACGTCCTATTTTCTTAACTTTACTTAGATTACTTTCATTTTCAATTTTAACATCTAAGTTTATATCTTTTTGAGACTTCCTTTTTTTAGGGCTTTTCAAATTATTTTCTTTATTTTTTGGATCATAGATATACAAACCATCATTAGTACCTATCCAAACCTTTTCTTGCGAATCTATAAACAAAGCATTTATTTCTAAGTCCGTAAGAAAATTATCCTGTAATGGTTTAGGTTCTACTATTTTAGTTTTATTTATTTCATCTTCTTTTTCATTTTTTTTATTTTTAATTTTAAAAATATATAAACCCTTATTAGTACCTATATATAATTTTTTAGGTTTTTTCTTATTATCTATTAATAATGTATTTATTGATATTTGATTTTCATCATCAATAAATCTCTTCTCTTGTAGAGTGAAATCACCCTCATTTTCAAGACTATAAACATACATGGTATCTTCTGTAAATGAGTATATATTATTTTCACATATTGTAAATAAATCTACTTTTAAATTAGGGATTTTTTCTAAAGAATAATCTGACTTAATTTTATATACACCTTTTCTATTAGACAACCACAAGGAGTTATCTTTTTCATTATAATCAAGTCCTTTAACGGGGAAAAAACCTAACTGTCTATATAGTGAAATAGGCTGTTGGGAGTGTAAAAAATTTGAATGAATAATTAAAAAAAATAATACGTTTTTAATATTAAACATTAAGGGTAAAATTGAAAGGTACCTTTATAAATTTCTTCACCTTCGTAATATATTTTATAATGGTAATAATCTGCATCTTGAAACAACTTCTTTCTTGCTTTTTTATTTAATAAAACATCTTTTTTATTCTTAGAAGTCATACAATAAATGATATTATTACTTGTACTTGTCTTATCTGCATTTGATGTATTAAATGAAATATTATAATTAACAATTTCATTTTCAGCTACATCTCTATTTTTGAATATTATTAAATCTAAATTAGTATTACCACTTAATGGATCATTTTTATCCATAACTAAACAGAGCTTAACGACAAACCCTTTAATATTCTTCTTTAAAGGATAACTACCATCCATTAATGCAACATACTTTTCTTTTTTTCTTTTAAATAAACTTCGTTTATTATTTGCATATAATGCAACACTATGTTTTCTTAATTGAGAATATAAATTAGCTGTATCTCTTGAAATTTCATCAAGTGCATTATTTAATGAAATTATAGAATCATTAAACATAATAATAGTATCATTAAGAAGCTCATTTTCACTCTTTAGTTCTAGTATTTGAGAATCTCTAGCTCGAATAATACTATCCATTTGATGAATATCATTATTTAAATCTATTACCTCCTGCTGAAGAAACACAATAGAGTCCCTTATTCTTTTAATTGTGTATTCATAATGAATAGAATCTCTAAATATTTTATTTTCTAATTTTTGAATATCCTCCTCGCATTTTTGCTTTTCGTCATTAATAGCTGAATTAGCAACACCATGTGCATATACTTCAAATAAATTATTTAAAAAGTTAGGGTCTTCAAATGTTGAATTATTTAAAGAATTAATTTTAGTTAAATTTTCTATATCTATTGTGTTAAATTCATTAACCTTTTTTCGATAATTTTCTAATTTTATTTCTATTTCAATTAATTGTTTTTCTTTATAAATCAAAGTGTCTCTTAAATCATTACAATGGTCTCTCAAAGCACTATTATTATCCTGTGATAATGATACATTATTATTCTGTGACCATAGAAAAAAGTTCGAGAATAAAATTAAAGAAGAAAGAATAGTTAGAGTTTTAAATTTCACCATTATTATTTTTTACATTTGTCTTTTATTTTCCTCCAATCTTGTAAACTTGAATTATAAGGACCACTCAGCAGATTACATACTTCTGATTTTTTTTGATTATCAGAGAAATCTTTATGTTGATATATTATATTTAGTTGATTTAAAGTTAATTTAAAATCTCTTTTAATTGCTCTGAGATTTACAACTAAATCTAATAATTCAGAGCTATTTTCGTCTTCGTTTAACTTTTTTAATTCTATTTCATAATAATTCAAACAGTTTTCAACATCTTTACTCATGTTTTGAATTTTTATGTTTTCATCTTTTATATCTACATTGCACAAAGGACATTCAAGTTTATAAAAAATGTAGATTAGTCCAATCAATGAAATGAAAAAATAAATTAAAAACATCTTTTCTTTGTTTCTATTGCCACGAAACATTAAAATTCCAAAAATTATATTGTTATTTGTTGTCTCTTCGTCGAGAATTGAAAAAAGTCTAAATAGTGAAAGAAAAAAAGGTATTAATCCTATTAGAATAAACAATAAAATTATGGACTTATTACAAATAATCAAAGAATAATTGATAAAAAAAACTATAAAAAATAAGAGATATAGAACAGCAAAAAAAGTAAAAAATAGGAATAAAAAATTATTGGTCTTTTTAGACATGATACATATTGTTTAAATAAAGTATATGCAAATATATGTCTTTTCATTTAAATATTCTATTTTTTTGTATTATTCCCCCTGATCCAACTTCTTCACCATTGTCAAAATGGTAGCAATAGCAACGGTTTCGCCTGTTTCGTCATAGACATCTACTAGGAATTTGACAATACCTTTTGCTGGTTCGTCTTCGCGTTTTTCTTGGTCAAGTTTTTCTTTGACGGTAAACTTTACGCCTAGTGTCATGCCTGGATAAACAGGTTTTGTAAAGCGACATTCGTCTAATCCGTAATTTAACAAGACTGGTCCTTTTTTAGGGTCTACAAATAAACCTGCTGCTTTTGAGAGCACAAAATAGCCATGAGCAACACGCCCTTCAAACATCGTTCCTTCTAATGAAGTAGCATCCATGTGAGCATAAAAATTATCACCTGAAACATTGGCAAAATTGACAATATCAGAATCTGTTACAGTATGCTTGTGTGTAAATACGGTTTCACCAACTTCTAGTTCTTCAAAATGTTTTCTAAATGGATGGATTTGAGCTTCATTGTATTTTGCACCTGGTTGGAAAATACCCGTCACCTTAGTAATACTTGTTGGAGTCCCTTGAATAGCACAACGTTGTAAATAGTGTTTTACTCCTCTTAGTCCGCCCATTTCTTCACCACCACCTGCTCGCCCTGGTCCACCATGCACTAATAAAGGCATTGGAGAACCATGACCAGTACTTTCTTTAGCAGATTCTCTATTCAATATCAAAATTCTACCATGATGACTTGCTGCACCTATCACATAATCCCTAGCAATATTATCATCAAAAGTACAAATACTACTTACCAACGAACCTTTACCCATTTGAGAAAGGGTAATGGCTTCGTCTATGTCATTATAAGGCATAATTGTACTCACTGGACCAAATGCTTCTGTGTCGTGAACGGCTGTTTTATTAAAAGGATTATCATTATAAAACAAAATAGGAGAATAGAAAGCTCCATTGTCCCATTGAGCATCGATTACATCAGCAGATTTACCATAAGCACCGTAAACAATTTCCTGTTCTTCCATCAATTTCTTCACTTGCTTGTTTACTTCTTCTACTTGTTCTTTACTTACTAAAGCCCCCATTCTTACTTCTTTATTGTTAGGCGAGCCAATGGTTGTTCTATCCAAGCGTTTTGCTAGAGCTTCTTGTACTGGATTAACCATATTTTGAGGAACAATAATACGGCGAATAGCGGTACATTTTTGACCACATTTCACCGTCATTTCTCTGTGTACTTCTTTGACAAATAGGTCAAATTCAGGGCTATCTGTTATTACATCTTTACCTAGAACTATACAATTCAAAGAGTCTGCTTCCATATTGAATGGGATTGCATTACCTATAATATTAGGATGTGCTTTGAGCATTCTTCCTGTACTCGCTGAACCCGTAAATGTACAAACATCTTGAGAAGTCAAAGGATCTAGTAATCCAAATCCATAACCATTAATCAACTGAAGTGCTCCCTTAGGTAAAATACCTGAATCAACAATATCTCTCACCATTAACTGAGTTAAGAATGAAGTGGATTCAGCTGCTTTTACGATAGCTGGCATACCTGCCAACCAATTGACCGCACATTTTTCTAACATTCCCCAAATAGGAAAATTAAAAGCATTAATATGAACAGCAACACCTCTTCTTGGCACCATAATATGATGTCCAATAAATGTACCTTCCTTAGATAAAGGAACATATTCACCATCCACATCAAACGGCTGATTAGGGAATTTTTTCCTCAAACTTGCATTGGCGAAAAGATTTCCAATTCCTCCTTCAATGTCAATCCAAGAATCTATTTTTGTAGCTCCCGTCCTATAGCTCAAAGCATAATATTCTTTGCGTTTAGCATGAAGAAATAATGCTAATTTTTTTATCATTAGACCTCTTTCGTGAAAGGTCATTTTACGTAGAGCGGTATTTCCTACTTTTCTAGCATAATCCATCATTTCAGCAAAATCTAAGCCTTCACTTCCTGCTATTGAAATGATTTCGCCTGTAATGGCGTCTTTTTGTTCTATATTGGCATTCAAGGGCTTTATCCATTCTCCTAAAGCGTAATTTGGTAATATTGAATTGGACATTTTATTCGTTATTTTATTAGACTTTATCACGAATTATTGATTATCGTCTATTTATAAAAAATATAATTTTAATCTTAATTCGCTAA
>JAHDBK010000139.1 GCA_020630455.1 Saprospiraceae bacterium | reverse complement strand
CATATACTCGTTTTTTATCAAGTTTTAATTTAAATATAGGTGAAAATTTTGAAAACCTAATCATTTATCCTGAAAATGCTACTCAAAATAATTCTAAAATAACCGTTACAGGAATAGAATTGATACCTGATAATTTTACAGCAGGAGAAGATATAAGTGTTCAATGTTTAGATATAATAGACTTAGGCAATTTTACCTGCCATTTATCAGATGTAACCTATACTTGGGAGGATATTACCAATAATCAATTACTTGTTTCTAATGTAATGGACCCGCTTTTACAAGTAACTCCGACTTCAACAACAACATATAGATTAACAAGAACATTTGGCACTTCTCAAAATGCTTATGCTTTGAATACAGGTAATGTTGATTTAGTAGACGAAGTTACTATTACGGTTGATTTATTAGATGCCAATTTTGATGTCGTATCCTTTAATACATTAGTTAACCAAGAAGTGAACTTTAATGCATCAACTTATTCAGACGTAACTTATAATTGGGATTTTGGTGATGGGAATTCGTCAAATGAAGAAGATCCTGTTCATCAGTTTTTTACAACTGGAGTTTACACGGTTTGTTTAACCATTGAATCCTTATTGGATGAAGAATGTGTAGTAAATCATTGCGAAACAATAACAATAGAAGAGTGTACTTCAGTTATTTCACCTTCATGTCAAGTGAATGATTGTAACTTAGTATGCAATGCAGATTTTTGTTTGCCCAATACTCCAGATGGATTGTCAACTGTCAATTATTTTTGTAATGATGTAATTCCTTCTTGGAAAAATTCTCATGGTAGACCTAATTATTTAGCTAACTATAGCTTACAAGGAGCCTCTATGGATGCAGGAGCAGCCTTGATTTTTGCTAATACAAATGGTAATAGTAGAGGTGTAGAAACAAGTGTAAATGCTCTAGGTGGACAAAATTATTTATTTTCCATATATAGTAGAAACCATGAAGGAATGGCTTCTACAAATGTTATATTAGCTAATAATTTAAGGGGAACAGAAGATGGAAATGTTGGAGATACTTTTATAGCAAATGATGATTGTACAAGTTGGAATGAATCTATTTCTAGTAATAATTCTTTTAATGTAATTACTACTCCAGTCAATACAAATAACTATACTCGCTATTTATCTGAATTTTCATTGCCCCTAGGTCAGGATTATGAAGATTTAATAATTTATCCAACTAATGCCTCTGTAAATAATTCAAAATTAACAACTACAAGAGTTGAGTTAATTCCAGATAACTTTTCAGCAGGAAATGATGAAACTTTCGAATGCCCAACTCCTGTTACTTTAGGTGATTTTTCTTGTGAATTATCAGATATAACATATACTTGGGAAGATGTTACAAATAATATTGTACTTGCTCAAGATTTAACAACACCTCAATTAGTAGTAAGTCCTAATACAACTACTACATATAGATTGACTAGAACTTTTAATTCTCCTAATAATGCTTATGCAATACATACTGGAAATGTTACTTTAGTAGATGAGGTTACCATAACGCTTGATTTATTGTCAGCTGATTTTGAAGTTACTTCTTATCAAACAATTGTTAACCAAGAAGTAGTATTTAATAGTACTAGCTATACAGGAGTTACATATTCTTGGGATTTTGGAGATGGGAATACTTCTAATCACCAAAACCCAATACATGAATATTTAACGGCAGGAGATTATACAATCTGTCTTTCTATTCAATCTATATCAGATGCTAATTGTAGTTATAATCATTGTGAAATGATTACAATCGAGGATTGTATTAATACCATTCCTTCCGAATGTCAATTTACAGATTGTAATATGATTTGTAATCCTGATTTTTGTGTTCCTGTAGAACCTACTAATATAAGCCTTACAGATTATTTATGTAATGAGGTAGTTTCAGGTTGGCAGAATTCTCATGGTAAACCAGAATATTTGAGTCAAGGACTTATAGAAACAGGTACAGTAACAGGAGCTATTAGATTAAATGGAGTAAGTCAAAATAATGGAACGGTAGAAAGTAGAGGAAGGGGAATCGAAGCAAATGTTTTTGCATCTGCAAATCAACCTTATTTGTTTTCTATGTATAAAAAAAATAATTCAGGTACATGTAATACTAGAGTGATTTTAGCTAATAATGAACGTAATACATTAAATGGCTCAATTGATGATACTTTTATTGCAACAGATAATTGTAATTATAATAATCAAAATGTAAATAATACCACAAATTCTTATGAAGCATTTTTAGAAACTTCAAATAATTCGACTTATGAAAGATTTTTGACTAATTTCACTCTTTCACAAGATTACGAAGATTTAATTATTTATCCAACTGGAAATGTCAATGGAGCCATAGATATTACTCGTGTCGAATTGATTCCTGATAACTTTACAGCAGGAGAAGATATAATTACAACATGTGGTGAGGATATTACTATTGGACTTTTTGATTGTAAACTTTCGGATGTTACTTATACTTGGGAAATTGTTGAAAATGGTTTAGTCGTAGGAGTAGTTCCAAATGTAGATGTAAATAATCCTACAATTGTCGTCAGTCCTAACCAAACTACAACTTATAGATTAACGAGACATTTTGGTTCCTTGCAAAATAATTATGTAGTAAATACTGGAAACGTGATTCTAGTAGATGAGATTACTATTTTTATTGAAGATTTAAGTGAATTTGCTCCTGCCCCAACGAGTGAAACAGTAGCCTGTCCTAGTGTTATCGTATTACCTGTACCACCTACAATTACTTACAATGGTAATGTTATAACTCCTACAGGGCCAACCGATACGGGTGTGCCATCTTGTGAAGGGGATATTGTCTATACTTGGTTATATGAAACTTGTTTTGGTGAACAAAGTACCGAATATATTCATACGGTATCTATAGATATCCCACCGCTCCAAGCTCCTAGTTCAACAACTGAAACAATTCCTTGTATTAATGAAATTATTTTGCCTAATCCTCCTACAGTAACAGATGCTTGTGGTAATGTGATAATACCATCAACTCCAGTAGAGACAATTTCTAATGATGGTTCAAGTAATATTTATACGTGGACTTATACTAATTGTGATGGAGAAATAACAGAATATATTCATACTATTTCATTTGATGATATAGCAATCGATTTTACATACAATCCAATTTCTCCAATTTTGGATATTCCTGTTGCATTTACTCCTAATATAATTGATGCAATGTATACTTATTCATGGGATTTTGGAGATGGAAATATTTCTACCGATATGAATGCTAATCATATTTATACAAGTAGCGGTCAATTTACTGTTTGTCTAACCATTATGGGTGAAAATTGTGTAGGGAATATTTGTAAAGTTATTGATGTAGAAGATTTTGAATGTGTTTCTACTTATCAAAATAATTTATCCCAATCAGATAATCTAAATGATATATCTAAAACAATAGTAGAAATGTATAATGGTAATTACTTTATTGCAGGAGTCAAAGATAGAACAAATTCAATTGATTTATGGACCTTAGATAATGATGATACTAATTTCTATATTTCAGTTTTATCTAATGGTGGTTTTGAAGAACATTCCTACGAAATTCAAGGTTTTGAAAATACAAATTATATTCCTCAAGATATAATAGATGCTATAAAACTTGATGATGGAACTATAGTGTTGGCAGCTTGCTTACAGGGAGGACAATTGTTAAAAATGTCTTCTGCTAAATATAATCAAGAACGTCCTATTCTTATTATGAAGTTTGATCAAGATGGTAATACACTTTTATGGTCTAAAATCTATAACGGAAATGTAAGTTCGGTTGAATATACAAACTTAATTCAAAATTCAGAGGGTAATATTGTGTTGGCTAATTCACATCAAGACCCTGATTATGGATTTGTATTGCTTGAAGTAGATCCAGATGGTAATAATGTTAACTCTACAGTAAATTATTATCAAGGTCAAATAGGAGGATTTAGCCGACTGTCTTCAATATTAGAACTACCAATTATAGAAAATAACGATTATATTTTGGTAGGTTCGGATAATTCAGGTATAATGAGAATTGATAGAACGACAGGAAATGTTGTATGGAATAAGGTATTTGATGACGCTATTTCTGACGTATATATAGAAAGTGTTTTATTAGTAGATGATGAGTTACATTTAATAGGAATAAATAATGCAATTAGTACACTTGAAATAGTAATTATGACAATGAGTTTTGATGGTACTGTAAATTCTTCTTATAGTGTTTCTACACCATATAAAAAACAAATAAATCATTATTATCAAGGAAATGAAGTCTTGAAATTATTTAAAAATGATAACGGTACTATTAAAATTGGCGTTTCAGTTTTTGATGATAATGGCTTACCTGAAGATGTTGTATTATTAAGATATATCCCTGGTTCGGGTGTTACTTTTTCTAGTAAATTATACAGTGGTATAGAAGAAGCAATTGCTTTTGATTTTATTGAATCTTCTGATGAAAATGTGATAGTACAAGTAGGAGCAACAATAGATGATGTGAACACTGGGAATTGGGATTCTTATATGAGAAAATCTAAACTGGGAGAAGGTTATTATTTAAATGGTAGTTGTGAGAATAATTCTAATTTTAATTCTAATCCTTTTATTGTAGACTTACTCAATAGTTCTGAAACCTATGTTCTTTCACAAGGAAACATAGAGGATATTAGCTTAAATGTTAATGATTTTAATTTTAATAATTCATTATCTTGCTATCAACATTGTTGTACACCTTATTCTTCTAATATTATAACAAATGACTTATATGAAGAGGACTTATTTATTGATCAAGTTGTTTATATACCTTACAATGCAAGTATTAATATTGAAAAGTGTACTTTGAGATTTTCAGAAAATGGTAAACTAGTAATGCAACAAGGCAGTAGCCTAACAATTAATGAAAGCCTATTAACTAGAGAAAATAATTGTAGTACAACGTTTCTTTGGGAAGGTATCTATACAGAAGAAAGTACAATATTAAGTGTTAATAATTCAATTATAGAATACGCCCATCATGCAATTCAACATTACCCTCTTGCAGTTGCAAAATCACCTTATTTTCATTTATATGTTGATGATGTAGATTTTTTAAATAATGAAATTGCTATAAAAGTAGAAAATGTAGGAGATGTTAGTAGCACTACTCAAACTCAAGATGGGTTGAGATTTGAAATTATAAATAGCCATTTTGAAAATAATGAAATCTCAAGTACTGATTTTGTAATATTTAAAAATTGTTCGAGACCAAAGGTCGCTTTATTATATTTAGATAATAATAATTTTATTAATGCAACTAGGGGAATTAACTTTGAAAATATTCATGATGTTGGTGGCTACCTTTTAGATATAACTAATAATACGTTTTCAAATATCGATTCTTGGGCAATTAGAATATTAAATAATTCTTCTGCAATATCTAATATTATGATAGTAAATAGTATAGAATATAATGTATCTAATAATATAATTAATTCTTCTGGGTACGGCATATACTCTCAGAGAGCACAATGCAATACAATAGTAGATAATACAATAAATGTTGATAAAACGGGTATTTATTTATTGAATTCATTATATGGAAATGTTGAAAGGAATATGATAGTTAATACCAATGCAAATTTGCAAAATGTAGGTATAAGAATTAATAAAAGTGATTTATTAGAATCCACGACAGTATTTGGTAATTATTTAAATTCTACTGTAATTAATAATTACACTGAAGGGTTTTTAAGGGGACTTTATATTACTGATTATGTTACAGATAAACACACATTGAATATAGATTGTAATATGTTTAATGCTAATAATCAGGCTATTAATATTGAATCTTCAACATTAGAAAATAGCCTAGGTACGAGTTCTAATCCAGTATTTAACGTTTTCGAATCTAATAATATTGATTTATTTTTAGATATGTCGGATGCTCTTAATACATATTATTATGCTACATGCCCTACTTTGTGTGATAATATGGAACCATTGACATTCAATACTTATTTGACAATGAATGTAGATATTATACCTTTAAATGGTATTTATCCAATTACAGTATTAGATGATGATAATTTGTGTGAAACAAACAGTCCTCCAACTTCAAGAGAAAATATCAATTTGACTTCAACTAAACAACTTGATTTTGTGATTTTTCCTAATCCAAATAGAGGAAGCTTTACATTAGAGTTGAAGAATGAATTAATGACTAATGAAGAAATTAAAATTGATCTTTTTGACCTCAATGGAAAACAAGTTAATAGTTTACACTATGGTTCTTCAGATGATTTACCTATGGATTTTGATTGTTCTTTCTTATCTTCAGGTATTTATATCATTAAATTACAAACAAATGAAAAAGTATTCACACAAAAAATAATATTACAACGTTAAAATGGATTGAATACTTTTTAATTTAGGGGCTTGCTAATTTGGTAAGCCCCTTTTTTATTTGTCTTTTTATTTTTTTAATTAGACGAAGCATTATTTGAAGGAACGGCAGAGCAATTACTGAAAAAAAACTTCATTATTTAAATGAGAATCTAAATTATAATGTCTAAATTAAGTATTAGGACAAAAGAATTCAAGTATAGATATGAAGATTATTTTTTGGTTGATAGAGGCAGAACGGAAATTGATAGCTTCGGCTATCAAGTGAGTATCTAACGAATAGCAACCGTAAAAGAATAGCAATGCTTTATTACATTTGTTTTAGTTCTTTTTTTGTTTTTAATAATAATATTTTAATTTTAATAGATTCTATTGAACAATGGAAAAATTAGACCATGAGATTTTGTTTTTTGCTTCTTTTCCTTTTTATAATATCTACTTCTTGTAAACCTAAAGGAGAATTGACGAATAGTCATAATATTCAACATAATCAAGATTTAGATTCCTTAACATTTATTAAAATGTATGGAGGAATGGACTTAAATACATATGAACAAGTTGAAAATCTTTTATTCCTCAATTGTGATTTTTCAAAGATTCCAAATAATATTATTTACTGTAATAATCTTAAAGAAATTATTATACAAGCTTGTTATAATTTGGATATTAGTGATTTCATACAAAAGATAAAGCCCTTAAAAAAAATCGAATATATTTATTTTGTAGATGTAGAAGGTGTAAATGCTAAAGACTTGTTTTTGAAAAATGTGAGTGTAAAAAATATCATATTTATTGATTCATTAAAATTGTTTAATGATTTGAATTGTCAATTAAAAGAAATTAATAATCTCAAATCAATATATTGAAACCAAGCAAGAAGTTTCAGTTCCTGAATGTTTACAAAAAATAGTAACAATAAACTTTAGATAGTTTTGTTTTTAATAATAATATTTTAATTTTATTGATTAATAATAAAATAATCAACACACTACCAAAGACGCGATGACCAAAAAAGAGAAGACAAGGCTAAAAGAACTCATAAGAAAAGGCAAAATTAAAGATGCCTTTAAAGAATTAGAAGTGCTTGTTGATGAAGATTATAAAGATGAATTATTAGTTCATCAATCTAATTATAATCGATTACAAACTAAAATAAGACAAAAAAGAATTAGGCATGATGATGCAGAAATTGATAATAATGAAATTATTCATAATATACTTGAAATTATTAAACTGTGTCATACCTCTGATGATATATTAGAAAACCAATATGAAGGCTCTAAAATAGCAGAGGGAAAACGGCTTACCAATATTCCTGCTCGTAACCCCAAAACCCTTGTTGGTAGAGAACAATTTTTGAAGGATTTGCACGATAATTTGAATACACATCAACAAGTAGTGCTAGTGAATGCGATGGGAGGAGTGGGGAAGACTTCCGTAGCAGAAGCCTATACCCATCAGTACCAAGATTACTATCAAAAAATGGTATGGATAGAAGCTACAGAAGAAGGCGACCTCAAATCTGCTTTTATTTCTAATACAGAATTAATGAAAAGCCTCAATATCCAAGTAGAAAAAGCCACTATGGATGAATTGTTCAATGAAATGTGTATGAGATTGAATAATATTGCGGAACAACCCAAACTTATAGTTTTGGATAATGTCACAGATAATATATTACAATACAAAAGACAATTGCCTAGCCAACCCAATTGGCATGTATTGCTGACTTCTCGCTCTAAATTGACTGATTTTGAACTGATGCCCCTAGAATTTTTAGGAGAAGAAGATGCCCTCAAATTATTTGAACAATATTATGGAGAAAAAATTGACAAAGAAAAAGTACTCCAACTCATTAGCCTTTTTGACCGCCATACATTGACCATAGAAATTTTGGCGAAAGCCAA
>JAHDBK010000138.1 GCA_020630455.1 Saprospiraceae bacterium | reverse complement strand
ATTATTATTATTATTATTATTATTATTATTATTATTATTATTATTATTATTATTGTTCTAATAATTCATTTAATGTTGAAGAAATACCTTGTGAAGGTCTAATAGCTGAAGTGGTAACGATTTTACCTTCTTTATCTACAAGCATAAACCTTGGAATACCTGAGATATTATATTTCTTACAAATTTCGGATTGCCAACCTCCAACTTGATGTATTTGTACACCTGTTAATGATTCTTTTTCTACAAATTGTTCCCACTTCTTTTTATCATTATCAGTTGAAACACTCATAAAGACAACATCTTTACCGTGATATTGTTTTTCCACTTCTTTTAAAAAGGGGATTTGCTGGCGGCAAGGTCCACACCAAGTAGCCCATACATCTATATAAACTACTTTCCCCTTAAAATCGCTTAACTTCACAACATTACCTTCTATATCTTTTCCTACTATATCAGGAGCTTCGGCACCAGGCATAATAGACACCCATTTGTTCCATACCAATTCTACTCCGTCATGATAATGTTCATTTCCTTCATATTTCACTTCATTGACAAAATCCTTGAAACACTCTTGCATTCCTGTAATACCATGCTTATCAATTTGTTCGTACAGCAATCTTGCTTTTACATAATCTTGCATCCAAACTTCATCAAATGCTTCTGGTACTAATGAATAAGTAGCCGCTACAAACTCTTGTCTAGAAGAAATCACCGCTTTTCTTTCATTTAACGTCTTGTCTGCATAAGCAAAGGCATAGTGATTCATCAAATCTCTAAAGGCTTTTTGTTCAAGAAGCAATTCATTATCTTTAATATATCCTTTAGCTGTATTGATATCTACATTTTTCCATATTTCAAGTGCATTTTTCTTCATATGGTGAGCATGCTGAGATGGATATTGTAAATAAATAGCTGCCCAGTTAGATTCATAATTAGCTTGTTCAAGCTGAATAAATTCTTTCAAGAATTTTTTTAATTTTTTATCTTTTTTGAATGTTTCTAATTTTTCAGCCATTTGATCTTTATAAGAATTTAGCTGATTATAAAACTCTTCAAATTCTAATTTATACAAATATTGAGCATTGCCTTTTGATAAAAAAGACTGGTCTTTAACAAAACGATCATTAAGATACTTATTTAATTCTGAGGCAGGTCCTTCAAATGAAAGTTCATTAGGAAATTTTCTTGCATCAAAATTAACAGCTAATTCATCTTCAGGAGCTAAGTAAATAAGACTTGCTCTTCTATTATAAATAACTAAATAATATTGTGCAATTTCTTTTTCAAATTCTAAAGAATAATTACCTTCTTCATCAACTTTTATAGTTGTTTCAGGGTCTAAATTAAAAGGTCTTCCATATTCTCTTAATACTATATCTTTTCCTTTTCGGAAATTTTCAATTTTTCCTTTTAGAGTAACGCTTTTTTTAGCTTGAGTAGTGCTACAAGAAAGCAAAACTATAAATAAAATCGTTAATAATTTGTAAGCTTGATTCATAATGCTACAATTTAATTTTAAAAAATTCATCTACAAAGATGGATATATATTATTAAAAATTCAATTATTCAATTAACAATAAGAAAAATTTAAGAATTTGAAATTCTTATAAAGAAAGCTTTTTATTTACCTTTGCACTTCATTTTAAAATAAATCAAAATCATGAATAAAAATTTATTATTAATATTCACTCTTACTATCATCGCATTCATTACTTTTTCTTGTGAGAATAATACTATTAAAGCTGAAAAAGAAGAGATAAAACAACATTTGACAGAACAAGGCACACTAGACCAAGCAATTGAAACGGATGAAGGGGTATTTATTGTATTTACAAAAGATACTACTACTACAAGAAGTCCACAATCATTTTCTACTGTAAATATCAAATACACTGGCTATTTATTAAGTGGTGATGTATTTGATAGTACTTGGGGAAGTGAAACACAACTTAGTTTAACAAGTACAATTGAAGGATGGAGAATTGCACTCCCATATTTTACAGATAAGGACATTGCAGATATTTACATACCATCTGCTTTAGCTTATGGAGATTTCCAAGACAGAACAGGAAGTACCGGTGTAGTTATTGAAGCAGGTTCTATTTTACATTTCAACATTGAACTTGTGGGATGTATTAGCAACTGTATAGAATAATAGAGGCATTTTATAAACTCTTTTATTCTCAAATAATATTTTTAGATATATAATCAAAAAACAAAATGAATTTACTCATCATCAATTGTGGAAGTTCTTCTGCTAAAATTGAGGTCATTAATAGTCAAAACGGTAAGCGTTTGGCTTTTATGAATATTGAAAGAATACTAGAACATCCTAGTATTTTATTTGATGATAATGAGAAAATAAACTTAAAGAGCAAGGGTCATATTGATGTGCTTAATGAAGCTTTTCCTATATTCATTAATAAAATTAAACACATTAATATTCTAGCCGTTGGACATAGAGTAGTGCATGGTGGAACTCATTTTGATGAAGCCACTTTAATAAATGAGGAAGTTGAAAAAATAATTGATGACCTAAGTGATTTAGCTCCACTTCACAATCCAATCAACTTAAAAGGAATACAAATTGCTAAAAAGTACTTTAAAGAAATTCCTCACGTAGCTGTTTTTGATACTGCCTTTCACAATACATTACCAAGAAGAGCAAAAACTTATGCACTCCCCCATTCTATAAGTCAAAAATATCATATACAGCGTTATGGGTTTCATGGTACCAGTCATGAGTATGTTGCAAAAGAAGCTGCTCAATACCTTTCATCTGATATAGAAGATTTAAGAATAATTACTTGTCATTTAGGTAATGGATGTAGTATTGCTGCAATTGAATATGGGAGAAGTGTAGAAACAAGTATGGGCATGACCCCTTTAGAGGGACTTGTAATGGGAACTAGAAGTGGAGATATTGATGCTGGAATTTTGACATATTTACAACAAAAAGAAGGTTTGTCATTAAAAGAATTAGATAAACTTTTGAATAAAGAAAGTGGGTTAAAAGGCTTGAGTGAAGGTTCTTCAGATATGAGGGACATTATTGCTAGAGCTTCTGAAGGAGATGATGCATGTAGATTAGCTATACAAGTATTTGCTCATCGATTAAGAAAATACATAGGTGCTTATTCAGCAGTAATGGGAGGAGTTGACGTCATTGTTTTTACGGGAGGAATTGGTGAAAACAGTCCTATGATAAGGCACAGATGTACTCAACGTTTGGATTATTTAGGAGCGATAATAAATGAAGATAAAAACCATGATGTTGCTTTAAGTATTAATCAACCAATTGCTGAATTTTCTTGGAATCATAGTAAGGTAAAATTATTAGCCATAAAAACGGATGAACAATTGTCCATTGCTCGCCAAACTGCAACTTTAGTGAATAATCATAAAGAAATCAATCCTATACCTGCGATTCCTGTTGCTATTTCTGCTAGACATATACACCTTTCTCAAGAAACCTTAGAAAAATTATTTGGAAAAGGCTATGAATTAACCGAAAAGAAACCCTTATCTCAGCCTAATCAATTTGCTGCTAATGAAACAGTTAAAGTTATAGGTCCTAAAAACACCTTCGAAACGGTTCGAATTTTAGGACCAGTCAGAAGCAAAGACCAGTTAGAAATTTCAAGAACAGATGAATTTTTCTTGGGTATTGATGCTCCAATTCGTGAATCTGGAAAAACAGAAAACACGCCAGGCTGTATATTAGAAGGTCCTATGGGAAAAGTAGAAATGAAAGAAGGAGTCATCTGTGCTTGGAGGCACATTCACATGACTCCAAAAGATGCTGAAATTTTTGGAGTAGAAGATAGAGATATCGTAGATGTAAAAATTAATAGCGAAGAACGCAGCCTCACATTTGGGAATGTCCTCATTCGTGTATCTCCAAAATATAAATTGGAAATGCATATTGACACTGATGAAGGCAATGCTGCTGAAATCCAAAGAGGAGCAACAGGCGTTCTACTTTCAACTGATAGTGAAGCTAGATTGAGTAGAAGAAAATTAAAATAATAAACTACCACATTCAGAGTAGTCAAGAGAAATTTATTTATTATTTCTTGAAATTTAATTTTCAGATGGCGGCACCCAAGTAGAATGCAAAAATTCTAATTGTAAATCATTTCCATTCATAATAGCAATACCACTTTCTAACCATTGTACATCTGCTACAAGGGTATCTGCTCTAGTAATATTCGCAGAGTTGCGATAAGCAAAAGAAAATTTATCTCCTAATTTTTCTACAAATAAGAAGTCCATTTTATTCTTACGAGTAGGCAAATCTCCTTTTTCCAATTGCTTTAGCATATAATCTTTAATTTTTTCTTTTGTCCATTCTTGACCATGTTCAAATAAGATAAAGTCCTTGCTGTGATAATGCTCAATTTTTGTAGTATCAAAACTAGACCAAATATCATCAAAATATGCTAAAATTAGATTTTCAACTGCTTGTTTTTCTGAAGAGCTGATTTCAGAATTGATTTGAGATGGATTATTATTTTGACAAGAATACATCAAAGTTTTAATTAATAAAATAAATATATTTTTCATTTTTTTAATAAAATTTATTGTGCTAATTCTTTTAACTTAGATTGCCTTTTAACATCTAATTTTTTTGTGAAATCAAAATAGGCATCTTGAGTTTCTTGACTTGCATGGTCAATAATATATTCTGCCGCTTTTGATTCTAAATCAATAATATCTGTCATATATCTACCAGGAATAGGTTTATCTTTTCTAAAAATTGCAATATCTATGAGTTCTTGGGTCATATTGACTTCTTCTAAAATATATTTATTAAGCGTAGCATCATCTAGTTGAGGAATTTCAATACCAAGAATTTCAGATTTAGGTTGCTTTTGATAATGGTCTACTTCTTTAGTAATTTGATTTTCTATAATTTTTGATACATTACCTTTTTCTTTAATATTCATCATAATAAAATACTCCCCTCCATTGGAATCCTTCGTTAATGCTTCAAAAACATGAATTAAAACATTATCAACTACAAGTGCTAATTTAATTCTTGAGAGACTTGGATTTGATTCTAATTTAATTCGAGCTTCTTCTACAATTTTATTTCCTCCGTGGAAACTTGTTACAGCAGTCACCCTTCCTTCAGAACTATAAGATCTTTTAAGTCCTCTAATTCCTACAACTTTTTGACCAACAAATGCTTCATTTTTGTTTGAAAAAATTTTTCTATTTACTTTATTATTATCTTCTTTAGAAGTCAATAAATAGATTCCTGTTTCTAAATAATTATTGTCAAGACTAGGAGCTAATTCCTTTTTAAACCCTTCCCAATCATTAATTTCTTGAGCTTTTATACTTGGATTTTCTTTATTTTCAGAAACAGAAGGTTGAGTCATATACCATAAAATATATCCAGCAGCACCAAAAACAAATAATAATACAATTATAGCAGATAAATTTTTCATTATTTTTCTTTAAGATTTCTAATTCTAGTAATATACCATCCATATTTTGGCGATAAATTACAATGACCTAAGTCTAATATATATTCTTTTCCTTTATCTTGAATATTCAATTGAATAAGGGACGATTTAAAAATGTCATCATCTCTTTTATGGCTTTCTATAACACTCAATAATTTAGTAGATTTTAAATCTATATTTTTATTATTCAATAAAGAAATTACATTATCATATCTCACTTTAATATTAGCATCCAATTCCTTGGACAAATTGATTAAATTTTCTTTATTTTTTTGAGTTCTAGTACTTTGTTCTTCTAATTGACTATATACATCTATAATTTTATCTTCAGTTATATAGCAAGCTCTAAATTGTTCCAAATTATTATTCTTAAGTGCTTCAAAAAAATATTTTCCAAATGATTCATAATCTTTAGATACTGATGAAGAATTAGAACAAGATAAGAATAGAAATGGTATTAAATAAAAGTATCTCATTAATTTACAATTATTATTTAAAAAAATTAGTATTATTCCAAAGAAGAATAAATGAGTTTTAAATTAGTATCAAGATACTTATTAGATTTGAATTCTTGTTGAAATCGTTGCCAATTTGCTTCAAATATAGGTCTTTTCTCCTTATCCTTTAAAGGACTAGGAAATAAATTTTCATCGATTTCAAATTGAATAGGAATATGATTTATCAATACATTATAATTGACATCAATATAATCTATAATAGCATTTATATCATCAAATTCATACAAGTAGTTCTCCACTAAAGTATCACTATAAAAATCCAATGCCATACACATCCATTTCAAATCTAATTGGTAAAGATTTTTATGAATATCATAGATAACACCTAATTCAAAGACCATGCCTTCGTAGTCTTTTACATTCTCATATATTATCATCATATACCCTTTTTTCTTATTATTAATATGAGAATGAATTTCTTCTTTGTTTTTAAAATATTTCATTTAGAGCATGTTTAAATCTTTTTTACTTGAGCCGTATCAATTTCAAAGATAAAAGTTTCTTTTTTGAAATATTCTATTATTTCTCTGACTCTTTTTTCTTGGGTATCTGTTATGAAAATTTGACCAAAATTAGAAGAAGACAACAAGGTCAATAATTGATTGATTCTATTTCTATCCAATTTATCAAAAATATCATCTAATAATAAAATAGGATAAACACTTAAAGCTTCTTTCAACATCATAAACCTTGCTAAACCTAATGCCAAAACAAACGATTTTAACTGTCCCTGAGAAGCAAAACGCTTCATTTTATGACTTTCTAATTCAAAAATCAAATCATCTTTGTGTACACCACCATTAGTTCGTTGAAGAATAATATCTTTTTGGAGATTTTGATTCATCAGCTCCTTGAAAGAATTCGTGCTTAATTGAGAATGATATTCTATATTTACTTCTTCTGCTTCCTTGGATATTTCTTTATAATAATATTGAAAATAGGGTATAAATTGATGGATAAACTCCTTTCTTTTTTGGTAAATATAATTTGTGGGAGCCAACATTTGTTCGTCATAAGTCCTAAGAAGTTCAATATTGACGTGCTGTCCTTCTTGTTTGAGTAAAGCATTCCTTTGCTTGAGTAATTTATTACATTTAATCAAAGCATTAAGGTATTGAACATCTATTTGAGACATTGTATTATCTACAAAACGTCTTCTTTCTTCACTCCCCCCTTTAATGACATCAGTGTCATCTGGCATAATCATCACTACTGGCAAAAAGCCAATATGTTCAGCAGATTTTTGGAGTGGAACTCTATTTTTTTCAATAACTTTGGCTTGCATTTTATGGGATTTTATAACGATATGTTGTTGACTATCGTCTTTCAAAAAAGTACTCTCCAATCTCAAAAAAGATTCATCATGATGCATCACGTATTTATCTAGACCATTGAGTCGACTCTTAGTCATACACAGATAGTAAATGGCATCTAGCAAATTGGTTTTTCCCATACCATTTTTACCTACCAAACAATTCAAATCCCTACAAAAATGGACATGCGCATTTGTATAGTTTCTAAAATTAGTCAAAATGATATGTTCTAGATACAATTCTTTCATCAAAGCACAAGATAAGGTTTGTTATCTTTTCAATTTAAATAATTTGTATTTTTTCAATGGGAAACTTGTTTCTATGTATTCATTTTGAAGATAGTCTGGTAAATGTTGGCTCCTTTCTAATATATAATATTCATTTTTAATCGTATCATCTACTAATAATGACCAATTCCCTACCCTACTCATATAAGCTATCATCAACCAATCTTCTCTATTACTTTGGTCTGTATTAATAATAATATTCTTTTCTATTTTAGAAGATAAATATTCAATATCACTCAACATATCCATATCTCTTGAATATTGTCCTGCTTTATATAAACTGAAGAATATGACAATACAAAAAACAGAAATACCTACTACCTCAATAGTAAACCTTGTTTTTCTTGAAATTTTGGATAAATAATGTTTCAAAAAAGGTAAAATGAATATACTAATGCCCAAAACAAAAAATGAAATAGAAGGCATTAAATAGAATCCTCTTTGTTTTAATGTCATTATTAATGGTATTGATGCAGACAGTCCAATTATGATAAAAAATAAAGAATATTCTTTATTTTTTACTTGATTAATATTATTTTTTTTATAAAATAATAATGCTATTATGAATAAAAATATAGGAACAATGAGGTATTCTAACAATTTAAATAAAATAAAAAATCTATTATCAGTAGTAATTTCTATTTCATTTTGCAAGGCAGGAAATAATTGAATTTGTAGATTTTGATATATCATATTTTGAATACCCAAATGATTGAAATATAGCATTAGTATAATTCCTATTGGAATAATAATATTCAGTATTGCTTT
>JAHDBK010000137.1 GCA_020630455.1 Saprospiraceae bacterium | reverse complement strand
TGCTATGCAGTATTATAATGAAGTGTTATCTAATATGGAAGCTTTTTTAGGTAAAGACGTTAATGCTCAGTTTTGTGTAGTAGCTCAATCGAATTATAGAGAAATACTTAAGTTGAGAACTATGAGCAATTATATGGAATTCTTTAATGAAAATTACTTGAAATAGTTTTCTATCTTAGAACTTCTTTTAGGCGTTTTAAACTTTCTTGATTGTGTTCTTGATAGAAAGAATTGATGACATCTATTTTTTCTCTTTTAGTTAAATGAAAACTCATAGATGCTCTTTGAGTATTTTTACTTTCTTGATAGGTAAAAGGAATAAAGTCAATGAAATCTTCACCAAATAGTTCCATGGTATAAGCTAGATAAGTATCTTGTTCAAAGTCTTGAATATCGACGATTCTTCTCATGATTCGGATTGGATTAATAGCGGATTCTACCAGTCCTTGTCTTTCAGAAATGGGTTTGTCTTGAGGGTCACTTCCTCTGACCACAACAAAGACTATTCCACTTGTGTTTTCTTTAATCCAATCTTTGAATACATGTGCGAATCGATAACTATTATGAAGCCCCATATTGTCCATAAATCCAGCATCCGCTAATTCTATACGAGGTTCAGAGGGGAGTGCCACATTGGGTAATATATAAGGAAAAGATGCGTTAGCTCTGACCGCAGTTGAAACCCTTAGGTTTTCTGCTTTTTGCTTTTCAAATAATTTACCAAAATCAATAGCATCATTTCCAATTTCATAATATTTTTCACCTTGAGGAGGAGTCGCCATATAAGAAACACCCAATGGAGACATGATTAACCGCCGACCATCGTTTACTACTGCTGGACTAATAAACAACATCGGTATTTCGGCATTTAGTTCAGGTTCCTTATAGTCTTTTAATCGTTTACTAAAAGCATTATCGGTAATTTTATTCAATTCGGCTTCGAATATATATCCTCTATCTTTAGGGTATTTTTGACCGTCTTCTTCAAATTTATTCCAAGGCATGAAAATATCATTAGAAATTACAGTAAAGACAATAGGATTTAATAGGTCTTTACCCATGTTTTCTAAATATTTTTGATGATATAAATCAATATTTTTTCCTTGTTTTTTTTGTAATAATAATTCCCTAAAATAAGTATGAGCAATAATGCCACCAGAAGCCCCCGTCATCAAAACAGTGTGATCCATTAATTTTCCATTCGTTTCTTTATTGGTCTGTTGTAATACTTGCATCGTCCAAAGTGCTGCTCTTAATCCTCCTCCACTAGTACCAATCATGACGAGTTTAGGTTTCTTTTTGAGTTGACTTTTTGGTAGGTTTTTTTTCCATTTTTTTAAAATTGATAAAGTAATCTCTTTATCTTTTTGAATGTTTTCAGCAGAATGGAGTTTTTGCATATGCTTGAAACTATATTCTGTTTTTTCTTGGTCATAAACCAATCCAAAAGCAAGATTCTTATGTTCTACCCATCCTTGTTTAGTAATTGAATTAATAATAATTAATAATGTTATTGTTATAAAATTAGTCCATTTATGTAACCAATAACTCATTACACCTGCAATTGAAGTAGCAACAGATAGGAAAATGAAAAAGCTGGCTCCTGCAGGTATTCTAAAATAAGGATTCTCTATAAGATAACCTGTTGTAATCAATACCATAATGCCAACTGTTTGAATGACAATAGCATTCACGTGATTTTGCTTAAAAACGTCTAGGATGTATTTTTCTTCATAGTGAGCAACACTCCTAACAGGTCTCCACTTAAATGTTTCAGTCAGATAAGAACGAATATTTGTTTTGGTATTAATAATATTATCTACCGTCATGGTTTTATTGCCAGGCAATACGGGCTTATCTAAATTAGGAGGCTTTTTATCATCGGGCATTACAAAATTATAGATGTCTTTATTTGTAAAGGTAAAATAAAATATAGTAATAATTAAAGTGAATAATAAACCCGAAATAAAACCTGAAATATTATTAAAAATAGTACCCACACTCCAACATTCGTAATACCATTGATAATCAATTATTCTCCATAAAAAGATAAGTAAAAAGACGGCAGGGATAAGCCCATTGTTGAGAAAAAATTTTGTAAATGGTCTTCTTAAAGATGCCAAAAATGGAAATAATGGAGAATGTAAAATGTAAGTAGTAATATTCCATGTTACTAGAAATGCACCGAAGGTCAAGCCAATCCAAAAAAAACTCCAAAAACCAACCTCTCCAAAATACTCAGGTGTGAGCAATAAGTAAGTAAATCCCATTTTGCCCCCTGCCAAACCTAAAGCCAAGGCCAAGGTAATCAACCAAACAAAAAGCAATACTAAATTGCTTTTCAAATGAAGTACAATCAATTGAATAGGAAAAGTATAGAACCAATTTTTTATACTTTCTTTCATGAATGAAAGGCAATTTTATAAAGGATTTTTTTTATAATAATCAATGATGGATTTAAAATTCATCATCAGAAATAATTTCAACTTTTACTGTTTCTATTTTTGTGTCGCTCACAAGTTCGAGTGTGATTCTTAAACCATTCAAGTCAATTATTTGACCTGTTTCTGGAATGTCTCCTAATGTCATAACGATATAACCAGATAAGGTGTGATACTCTCCTTCAGGTATTTGAAGTTTAGGGTATTTTTCGTTAAGATAATCAATTTCAAGCCTTCCTGAAAATTTATATAAATTATCGCTAATAATTTCTTCTAGCTCTTCATTTTCGGCATCGTGTTCATCTTCTATCTCTCCAAATATTTCTTCTAAAACATCTTCCAATGTAATGAGCCCAGAAGTACCCCCAAACTCATCAACAACACAGGCTATTGATATCCTTTCTTTTATAAACTTATTCATTAAATCATAAACAGGCATTGCTTCTGGAATAATGGGTATTTCTCTAGTAATGGATTTTATAGTACTAGGTCTATCTAACATATTTTGGTGATGTACATACCCAATCACCTCATCTATACTTTCTTTATATACTAATATTTTAGATAGGTTGGTTTCTATAAATAAATCCAATAATTCTTGTACATCATCATATAATTCTACGGCTTCTATTTCTGTTCTTGGAATCATACAATCTCTTACACGAGTTTGATTCATTTCTAAAACATTACTGAACAACTCGGTATCTAGTATATCACTTTCTCTATCAATATATCCAGTGGATTCAACAAATTTTGCTAAATCTAACCTTGTAAATGCTTCTTCAACTTGTTCGTGTGGTGTTTTTATAAATAATCCTAATAAAAATTCAGAACATTTCATCATTACCCATGAAATGGGGGATAATAAAAACTTGAAAAAAGCAATAGGATATGCCAATATATATAATATTCTATCAGCAAATAATCTAAAGAAGATTTTAGGGAGAAATTCACCAAATATTAATACGATAATTGTAGTGATAATAGTCAAAGGTAAAGTGTCTATTAATAGTTGTGGAACCCAATTAGGAGCATTAATCAAAAGAGGTTGTATATAATCTTGTAATAGTGCTTTTTCCATCAAAATAGCAAACATAATTAAGGCAATATTATTGCCGACTAACATTGCACTTAGAAAATTACTGGGTTTTTCAAAGAAACGAGCAATTATTTGCCCTGTTCGAGTTCCTTGATTTTTACGAATTTCCACATTCAGTTTGGTAGCTGAAATAAAGGCTATTTCCATTCCTGAAAAAATCGCTGATAAAATTAAAGTTATAATAATCCCTATTAATAATGTGGTCATTCTTATTCAATATTTTGAGGTATTATGGTACAATTATACACAAAGATAAATTAAGTTATTGGACAATAATAAATAAATATCTAAAATCTATTAGATGTTATTACGAAAAGTTTTTTATGAAAGATAAATTAGTATTTTTAGTTATAGTCGAGGCATTACTCGAAAAGCATAGCCGTAGCTATGGTTGAGAGGACATCTATTGTCTTTTAAATTACTTATTATTTTTTAAAATAGCATTATTAATTTTTTTATAGAAATTTTTTGAAATTTCAAATTCTCCGCACTGGGTTTTTACTACATTTTCTTCTAAAAGAGTGATACAATCTATTTTAATTACAGTAGAACGATTGATGGATATAAAAGATTTTTGAATTTTGTGTGGCATCATTTCTTCAAGACATTGTTTGAGAGATGTCCTGATTAAATAGCAGTTTTGTCTTTCTTTAATATAAATTTCAATATAATTCTTAATAGATTTTATACAAATAACATCTGCCCAAAATACTTTGTGTACTGAAGTGCCAATTTTAGTATAAAAGAATTCAGACTTTTGATTCTTTTTTTCTGGGTTGATAGGTTTTTTATGATTATTAAAATTTTCAATAGCCATTTGAATACAAGCAAATAAGGTGCCTTCATTAGTAGGCTTTACCAAATATGCTGAAGGGTTCAAAGCATTGGCTTCACGAATGGTATCTTTGTCACTATAAGCAGTAAGAAAAATAAAGGGAATTTCCTTGATGTCAGGCAAGGCTCTAGCGATGTCAATTCCGCTTTCATTTTCATAACTTCCTAGATTGATGTCTAGTATCAGTAAATCAAAATCGTTTTCTTTAATACTATTAATAGTTTCTTGATAATTATTACACACATCTACTACGTCATAGCCTAATTCAAGGAGAGTCCACTTTAAATTTTCAGCTATTATAACATCATCCTCAACAACTATAATTTTTATGTGTTCATTTTTTGTCATGAGTTATAGGTATTTCAAGTTTATAGTGAAAAGGACATTTGGTACTTAATCTCTCAGCATTTAGTTGTTTTATTAAGAGTTTAATTATTTTGGTACCTAGACCTTTTTTGTTTGTTTTTGTATTATTATATTTTTTTCCATTGTCTTTATATTCAACATTTAGTATGCTTCCATTTTCTTCATTTATATGTATATCTAAATGAATCGTAACGGGCTCATCATCCGTTTTGGCGTATTTTAATGAATTGGTAAACCATTCATTGATAATCAAAGATAAAGAAAAACTTGTATTAACACTTAATTCAACAGAAGGAATGTTTAAATTAATATTTACTTCTTTGTTTTCATGATATAATCTAATGATAGTATCAATCACTTCTAATAAGTGCTCATCCATAGCAACGGAGTGAGTATCGTGTATTAATTTTTCATGTAATGTGGCAATACTCTCTATTCTTACTCTAGCTTTTTTTAGGTTATCAGCAGTTTCGTAATTATTGGTGTTGCGTTCTTGCATATGCAATAAACTAGAGATTACTTCTAAGTTGTTTTTGATTCTATGGTGAATTTCTTTATTTAAAACATCATTCTGTTTAATTTTTGTATCTAATTGTTGATTAGATGAACTGAGTTTTTCACTAATATCCCTATATTTTATCCTTTGTTTATTGAATGTGATTGTAAAATATAGTATTATTCCCAAAAGAGGAATTAATATAAGTATAGTATATAGTCTAGAGTTTTTTAATTTTTTTTGATATGCTGTTTCACTTTTTAGGTTAGCAATTTCTTTTTTGAGGGTTTTATTTTTTATAGCATTGACATCGTTTTGTTGATTAATTTTTTCTAATAATGCTTTGTTTTCTTGTAAATGAGAAAAGGCCTTTTTATAATTTACATTATAGTTATACAATTGGCTTAATTGATGACTGTAATAGATGCTATCAATAATGTTTTTTGAATTTGAATATACGACTTCTAAAGAGTCCAAAAAAGGTGATTTTAAATTTTTATTATAATAAATATCTAATCTACTTTGAGTAAGCCAATAATGGTCTTTATAATTGTAAGTGTTAGGGTCATTTTTGATATTTTCTTCTTGAACTAATTCAAGTATTTTAATCGCAAGAGTATAATTGCCAATCTCTGTACTAATCAAAGCCATTTCAGGAATAAAAGAAAGAATGTTCTTTATAGAATCGGGTAGTGTTATGATTTCATCATACATTTCTTTTAAAACTAAAACACAATTCGTACTATCATTAATCTTGTCATATGAATGTGCTACTAGATGTTTGATATACATATAGTTGTAATAAGAGGTATCGTATGCTTGATATAAGTCTGCCGCTTTTTTAAAATGCCAAATGGTTTGTTCAGGTTCCTTGTTCCAAGCATCGTATACTCTACCTTTAGCGAATATGGATTTGGCAATTAAGAGAGAGTCCCCAATCTGACGAGCTATAACTGCTGCGGAATCAAATTGGATGAAACTTTGAGAAATGGCATCATTTCCTTTTTTTGTGCTATATATATCATTTCCCTTTTTTAATAAATAATTGAATTGTTCAACTTTAGATTTGAAAACACGTTCTTCATCTGCTATACTAGTAGTACAGTATAAAAAAAAACATAAGAAAAATAAAAATGAAATAATATGTGGTTTTGTGTTGGCCAATCTTTGAGTTAGGTATTAATAAATGAATTAAAAGTTCTCTTTCAAAGATAATTATATAATATTGAATCCAAAAACAAAAGTCCTCTTTTCAGATGAAATAGAGGACTTTCTATAAAAAATGTATTAATATTTAATACAAATCTGTCTATTTTTTCTTTTTAGACTTTGAAGAAGAACCATTTTCACTAAAACTAAACTTTGCTGTTTTTACAGAATCAATAATAGCTTTAGCTACTTTGTATGGATTAGCATTTGAAGCAGGACGACGATCTTCAAGGTATCCTTTCCATGTTTTTGAAACAGAGATTGGAATACGGATAGAAGCCCCTCTATCTGAAACACCATATGAAAACTTCTCTATACTTTGTGTTTCATGTAATCCTGTTAGTCTTTGTTCATTATCAGAACCATAAACAGTAATGTGTTCAGTATGTCTTTCTTCAAATCTTTTGCAAATGGCTTCGAAGTACTCCTTTCCTCCCACTTCTCTCATTTCTTTATTAGAGAAATTAGCATGCATTCCCGAACCATTCCAGTCTCCTTTGATTGGTTTAGGATGGAATTCGATGTGAACATCATAATTTTCAGCTACTCTATGTAAGATGTATCTAGCTAAAATTAAATCGTCACCAGCCTTTTTACCACCTCTACTCAAAACTTGGAATTCCCATTGACCCAACATTACTTCTGCATTGATGCCTGTTATGTCTAATCCTGCATCCAAACAAATGTCTAAATGTTCTTCTACTAATTCACGACCAGCGACATTACCTGTTCCTACTGAGCAATAATAAGGACCTTGTGGTCTAGGATATCCATTCTTAGGAAAACCAACAGGAATATCGTCTTTTACTAAGACATATTCTTGCTCAAAACCAAACCAAAAGTCTTCATCATCATCGATTTCAGCTCTTGCATTACTTGAGTGTGGCGTTCCATCGGGATTCAATACTTCACAGACTACAAAAAATGCATTTTCTCTTGCCGAATCCAAATAAACATTACATGGTTTTAGTAAGCAATCAGAAGAATGCCCTTCCGCTTGACGAGTAGAACTTCCATCAAAAGACCACATCGGTAAAATATTCACATCGCCGTGAAAAAAATCTAGGTCTAAAATTTTGGTTTTGCTCCTAATCATAGGTTCTGGTTTATAACCATCTAACCAGATGTACTCAAATTTGTACTTTGCCATAATCTTTTTACTTTTATAATTATTTTTTGAAATAAAATGAAATAAATCCTAACGCAAAGGTAAGTCTATTTTTCTAATATTTTAAGGATTAAATTAATTTAAGATTCGCAATGTTAGTAAGTATGTTGATAACTTATTTTAAAAAACAAACATTCTCTATTTTATAAAAAAAAGTCTTTATTAAAATTGACATATTATTGTTTTAATAATATTTAATGTATTTTTATATTAAAGCATTTTTTAATAAATAAATTAATAAAAAAACTTTACCTTTGTCTATTATTAATTTTAAACTTTAATCAAGATGAAAGTATTACGTTATTTAGTATTAGTATTATTATGTTCTGCCGTATTGGTAAGCTGTAAAAAGAAAGCACCACAAGATAGTCCAAGTACTGATGGAGGAGATACTCCAAAAGCTGAAGAAACAATGGATTTTAAAGCAATGGCTACTGAGGTGTGTAATTGTACAAAAGATATGTTAGCTGCAGTAGATAAAATGTCAGCTTTAACAGAAGCGGGAGATACAGAAGGGCTTGCTGCATTAGCTACAGAAATGGAAGCTATGGAAGCTAAAGTTGAACCATGTATTGTTGCTGTTGAAGCTAAGTATCCTGGAATTGATGGAAATGCAGAGTATGAAGAAAAAGCACAAGCTGCTTTGAAAGAAGTTTGTCCAGGTTTTGCTAAAATGATGGAGGAAGCAGCAGGAGGCGACGATTCTGGTAACTAATTCATAATTAATAAAGGTAAATGGTTATCTTTA
>JAHDBK010000136.1 GCA_020630455.1 Saprospiraceae bacterium | reverse complement strand
GAGTTTATTGGGATAAACGATAAAATATTTATAAAGACAAGTTCTTAATATATTGATTTTCATAAAGATTAAAATTTAAACATGCTCTAACTTACTTATTAACTTTTCAAGTCTAAAATTATTAATATAACAAATATTTGTTATATTTGTCAAGGATAAATGGAGTCGAATACCATTAAAAAAAACGAGGCGTATCCGAAAAGCCTTACGAGTAGGTCTTAATAATTTAAATTTAAAACATTATGAAAAAATTACTTGTCGAATTTATTGGAACATTCTTCCTAATTCTAACTATCGTTTTAGCGGTTAATGGCGGTGCGGGTGCTATGGCTCCAGTAGCTATAGGTTCTGTATTAATGGTAATGATTTATGCAGGTGGGCATATTTCTGGAGCTCATTATAATCCTGCTGTTACATTAGCCGTATTTTTGAGAGGAAAATGCGATGCAAAAGATGTAGCACCTTATATGGCTGCACAAATTGTAGGAGGTGCTTTAGCAGCTGTTGTTGGTTCTTATCTTCTAACTCTTTTAACTGAAACGTCTCCTACTCCTGGAAATATTGATATGGTAGGTTCTTTATTAGCAGAATTTTTAGGAACATTTGCTCTTTGTTGGGTGGTATTACATACAGCTACTGCAAAAGGAACTGCTGGTAATTCATTCTATGGATTAGCCATTGGTTTTACTGTTTTAGCTTGTGCTTATGCTCTTGGTGGCATTTCTGGTGGTGCATTCAATCCTGCAGTAGCAGTTGGTGTTTCAGTAGCTAATATGAGTGCTTGGGCAAATATTTGGATTTTCTTAGTAGCTAATTTTGCAGCAGGAGCGGTTGCCGCTTTTGCATTCAAATTTGTCAATGGTGATGAATAATTAGTATTACACTATTATAATATTAAAAGCCGAGTAAATTTTTACTTGGCTTTTTTTATACCACTCAATGTGAAATAAAATTCAATAGGTAGACAAAAGACATTAAGTGTTAGATTTTTGCTTAAATAATAAAGAAAACTCTTTATTATTTATATTTTTGAATGTATTGTTATTCTAAATAGAATTCGTAAATATAAGTTTTTAAAAGGTATATAAATTAAATTTTTTTTTAAAAATATCTTTTTTTTACTCACATTTTTTGATTTTCTTATCTTAATTATATATTTGCTATTAATAAAACTTAAAATTAAGTAAAACCTAGTCATAAAATTCAAATTAGTTTTCACTTATTTTAAAGGATAGTTATAGCTAAATACTCATTTATTTCATATTTTTAAATAAGAATCAATGTTAAAAAAGATTGTTTTTTATATAATAGGTGTCTTGATATACATGCCATTATATAGCCAAGATTGGGATAATTATAAACCCTTAAAATCTAGCGGACAACTACCAAAAGAGATTACTTCTTCTGCCTCATCTAAATTTAAAAAATTAGAACAACAAGTAAAAAATTCTAAATCAAAAAATAAAAAGGAAAAGAAAACTTTTTATTTGGAGAGTACTTATTCTATAGATGAATTAATGAAAAGTGGAAGAGTACTTTATAATGACCCAATTGGTGATTATGTCAATAAGGTAGCAGATAAATTATTAGAGCACGATAAAAGGCTAAGAGAGAAATTAAGGTTTTATGTGGTTCAGTCTGCTGGTGTCAATGCATTTGCTACAGATAGAGGGAGTATTTTTGTAAATATTGGTTTGCTCTCTAGATTAGAAAATGAAGCTCAGTTAGCCTTTATTTTAGCCCATGAAATTGTTCATTATGAAGAAAAACACAATATGGATGGGTATATACAAAGCATTGATGTTGATAAATTAGCGACTCGCAAAAAATCTTCTTATGATGGCCTTTTAGAAAAGAGTAATTATTCTCAAGAATTAGAAAGAGAAGCAGATGAACACGGAATGGAAATTTTTGAAAAATCTGCTTATAGTACATCTTCTATTGCAGGAATTTATGATATTTTAGCTACTACCCATACTTCTTATGAAGATGTGGAATTTGACCTTGGTTTTCTTAATAAGTATGGTATCGAAATTCCAAAGGAAATGTTGTTAGATAGTGTCAATGTAATAGAAAAATATGAAGAAAATGAAGAATTGAGTACTCATCCTAGTATTAATGAAAGAAGACAAACAATGATGGACCGGTTTGGAGAAAAAGAAGATGGCAAGTCTAATTTCTTAGTTGGAGAAGATGATTTTAATAAAATAAAAAAGATGGCACAGTATGAATTGTGTAATATTTTAGTTGAAAATCATTCTTTCCCAGCAGCCATATATCATGCTTATTTATTACAAAATGACAATACTAATAATGCCTACCTTGATAATATAGTGGTGAAATCTATCTATGGTATGGCTCAATATGCAAATGCAGAAGAAAAAGAATTAATTCCAGGTAATCCAGAAAATATTCAAGGAAATATGCAACAAATATTTCATGTTTTGCATGAAATGGATGCTTTTGATTTATCAAGTATAGCCGTTTTATATACTTGGAATTACGCTAAAAATAATCCTGAAAATAAAGCAGCTCAATTACGAGCTGAAGATATGATAAAGGATCTTACCAAATTTTATGTAGATAGAGCAGAAAAGTTTTATAAAGGAGAAGATGAAACCTATAAAGACAAGTTTACTTATGGTTTATTAGATAATTTGTATAAGAGTGATAAAGATTATAGAGACATCGTTAAAAAAGGTTCTAAAGAAAGAAATTATTATAAAAAATTTGAATATAAACTAGAATACTTTGAAAGAAAAACCAAAACCTATAAAAAAGAGCAGAAAAAAGAAAAAATACAAGGAGGTTCTTTGGGACTCAAGAGTACTATTTTTGTAAATCCTTTATATATAAGGTATAAAGAAAGTAAAAAGAAAAACCCTTATAAGTTTATCGAATCAGAGAAAAAACAAGGAGAGTTCATTGGTAGATTAAAAGAACAAGCAGAGGATTTGAATTTTAGACATAGTATTCTAGATATTAATTCTATTAATAGAAAAACAAAAGCTGAAGAATTCAACCAAATTGTAACATTAGAAAAATGGACAAATGAATTTACCAAAACTTCTTTTATGAATATGATTCCATCTAATCATGAAGACTTATTAGATGTTGTAAATTTACATGGCTCCTCAACTATTACTTATACTGGTGTGATAGATAGGACAGATAAGCTTGGACTTATGGGGGCAATTAATATTATTATATCTATGAGTTATTTACAAATTCCAGCAATTTATCATTTTATCATTCCAGGGAAAAATAATACTTTATACTATTGGATAACTATAGATGTAAATGAAATGGAAGTTCTCCATGAAGAAATGAATAATTTAAAAATGAAAGCAAGAGATGGACTTATAGATGCTCATTTATATTGGATGATTAGCCAAATGAAAAGAAAGTAATCCCTTTATTAAATAAACTAAAAAGTAAACAATGAATATTTATAAGTACTTTGTGAAATTTGTATTGTGTTTTATTTTATTACAATTGTCATTTCAAATATCTGCACAATCTGTAGGCTTTATGGGAAAGAAATTTATGGTGATGTACGATTTTTCTTATAGACCCTCTGTTTTTGATTATTATGGAGAATCAGATGATTCTTTTTTAAGAAAAGCACAGCAAGCCATTAAAACTAAACATGAGCTAGGATTTGAATACGTTTTAAAAAGAAATTTGTCTTTAAGACCTTTTTACGCATATTCTTTTTTTAGATATGGTGAGAATAGACAAGACTTCCAACAAGTAGGATTTGATTTTAGAAAATATACTATGAATAGAATGCCTATTGCTCCTATTGGTATTTATTATTCTTTAAGAGTGCATTCTACTTTGATGCCTGATAAAAATATTAATAAAAATTTAATTTTGGCAGGTGTTAATTTAACTTTTGGTAGGCAATCAGTAGTTTTTAAAAAATGGATTTTAGATACAGGAATGATCATAGGCTTTACAACTCCTGTTAATGCTAAAAAAGTATATGGCTCTGATTATGATTTTTCTTATGTATTTCATGGAAATGAAATAGTAGCTTTTTTAAATGAAATAGTAGCTTTTAGAATTGGACTTGGATTGCCTTTATTTTAATTATAAAAATAAAATTTAATGAAAAATTTAATCACATTATTAATTGTAATTAGCTCTAGTTTTTATGCACAAATCAATGCACAAGCTGGAGTGTATTTAACTGTAAATGATTTAAAAAAGGAAAATTTATTAGATTTAGGAGAATTTGTAGAATATAAATCAGGTAAACTATATTTTCAAAAAGATAGCTTAAGTGAAAAAGAAGTTTACAAAGTAATTGATATTTATGCATTTAAAGATAATGAAGGATTTTTATGCCGTTTTTCTAGATACACTATGTATAAACTTAGGGTAAAAGGTGCGTGTTGTATTTGGTCAAATGATCATAATTTATCAGTTGAATTTAAATCTAATAATGGTCGTGTCGAAATAGAGTTTGATGAGGAAGAAGTAAGTTATAATAGCTATTTTTATTTAATGTATTCTAAATCAATAACTTCAGAATTATTACCAAATACTCACCCTCGTAGAAATAAGGAATTATTAAAAATATTAAGAGCCGATAGTAAATTATATAAAATTGTAAAAGATATTCGCAAATCAAAAATGTCCTATTATGATGTATTAGCTCTTTATATTCTTTTTGTAGAAAGAAACACTAAAAAAGATAAAATTATAGCTATGTAATTAGCATTATTTATTTTTAAAATACTCATATAATTGTATATTCATTAATATTAATAAAAAACCATACATAGCATCTTCAAAAGGAATGGATACAATGCGAATTCCTGAAAATCCGAAGCTGTTATAGATGACAACGGGTTCTTGACTAAATCCTCCTGTTAATATACCATCTACTAGCAAAAATGGAATTAAACTAATGATATACGCTGGAAAAAACCATTTCCAAACATCATATTTTTTATTGAAATATAGATATGATAATATTAATAAATTGAGCAGAGCAGTTACAGAAGTATAAATTTTATTATAAAATATAATTGAAATTATAATAAAAAATGCAATACAAAGCAACAGAGTATATTCTTTAAAATTTTCCAAAAAAGCTTTCTTAAAATAGGCTTTTAGGCAAGCATAAATGAAAACACAGGCATAGGGAACTGTTATGAAAAATAGATACTCACTTAAAGGTAATCCAGCCGTTTTAGTAAATTCTAAATAATAGTTTGGATTGAATCCCCAAACTTGAAAGTGTGTAAATATAATATCCCATATTATAAAAAATAAGCCAACTATAAATATTGCAGGAAACAGGTGCTTCCACTCTTTATAATAAGCAACCTTTTTATCAAAGGATAATATCAAAGGAAAGAATATTGTGAAAATATTTACTCCAAGATATAAATATGGTTTTTCAAAGTATTTTATTTCACTTATCTGAGGAACATCCATTTCCATGAAAATGGAACTAGGAGTGAAATAATAACAAATTATTGTTATTAATATTAAAATAAAAGCGTAAATAAAATATCGAAAATTCATTAGAGCATATTCAATCTTAATTTGACAGAAGACTTAAACAACAAATATACTTTAAAGCGATTACTAATTCTAATTCTTTCATTTTTAACCGCTTCAACAGGACTGTGTTGTATCTTTTTGAACAAATTAATATAGTATACATATGCTAAATATACCCCTAGCTTACATCCCGTAGGAAGCATACCTATACCTCTTAATCCTTCTTGAAAATCTTCATAGATATCGTTTTCAATAGCTAATTTATCTTCTTTAGTAAAATGGCTATAATCTACTTTAGGGAAATAAACTCGACCCCTCTCTTCATAATCGCTCTTCATATCTCTTAAGAAATTGATTTTCTGAAAAGCTGCTCCTAACCTCCTTGCCATTGGACTTAGTTTATCATACTCTTCTTTATTTCCTTCACAAAATACTTTTAAACACATTAATCCCACTACCTCAGCCGAACCATAAATATACTCCTCATACATGTCATCATTGTACTTGCTAAAGTCCAAATCCATAGCCATGCTATGTAAAAATGCATCAATTAATTCTAAATCAATTCCGTATTTATGAACAGTCATTTGGAATGATTGCAGAATAGGGTTCATACTGAATTTTCTTTCGATAGCAAGATAGGTATCCTTTTTAAACTCCTCTAATATAGTAGCTTTATCTTGCTCATGAAAAGTATCTACGATTTCATCTGCAAAACGAACAAAACCATAAATATTATAAATCGGTTTTCTAAACCTAGGTTGAAAAATACGAATTCCCATTGAAAATGAGGTGCTGTATTTACGAGTCACGGTCTTGCTACAAATATTGCAAACATCATTGTAAAGTTTCATAAAAGTCATATTTTGAATTGTTTAGAAATATATTTGGCTACAACTTCCCCTGAAATAATAGAAGGAGGAACTCCTGGTCCTGGAGTCGTTAATTGACCTGTATAAAAAAGATTTTTTATTTTTTTACTCTTTAATCGCGGTTTTAAAAAGGCAGTTTGTTTTAATGTATTGGCCAAACCGTATGCATTTCCTTTGAATGCATGATAATCCTTTTTAAAATCGCTATGTGCATAAGTTCTTTTATAAATGATATGTTCTTTTATAGATTGTTTGGTCAGTTTTTCCAACCTATCCATTACGATATCAAAATACTGCTCCCTTATCGTTTCATTTTCTTCTAAATCTGGAGCAGTTGGTATTAATACAAATATATTTTCACATCCTTCAGGAGCCACAGTATTGTCAGTTACAGAAGGAGCACAGACATAGAATAATGGTTCGCTGGGTAATTGTGGTTCATCATATATTTCAATGGCATGTTGTTTGAAATCTGCATCAAAAAATAAGTTATGATGTAAAAGATTTTTTAATTTTTTATTAATACCTAAATAATATAAAAATGAAGAAGGAGCCATTGTCCTTTTATCCCAATATTGTTCACTATATTGCTTATCTTTTGTACTTAAAACTTTTTGGTCAATATGATGATAATCTGCTCCAGCAACAATGATATCTGATTTGAATAATCCTTTGTTGGTTTGGACGGCTTGAATGCTTCCATTAATACTTTCCATTTTGACAACTTCTGTTTCAAAATGAAATTCAACTCCTAATTCTTCAGCTAATGATACCATACCTTTGATGATTTCGTGCATTCCTCCTTTAGGATACCAAGTACCTAATGAAATATCAGCATAGTTCATTAAACTATACATCGCGGGAGTATTTTCAGGGGTAGCCCCTAAAAACAAGACTGGAAATTTTAATAATTCTCTTAAATGCTCATTTTTGAAGAGCCTATCAACATAAGTTGACATAGAGGTGAGCATTTGCAATTTGAATAAGCTTTTTAAAACCCTTAAATCTGCAAATTCCATGATACTCAAACTGGGCTTTTTTACAAATTCATTCATGCCTACTTCATACTTGTATTGAGCTTCTTTTAGGAACTTATCCAAGTTTTTAGAACTTCCCTTTTCATAAGATTCAAACATCTCTTTAAGTTCATCTAATTGAGCAGGGATTGGCATAAAGTCATCCTCTCCATATATGATTTGATAAGAAGGGTCTAATCGAATTAATTCATAATAATCACTCACTTTTTTTCCGAAATCTTTAAAAAAGTTTTCAAAAACATCAGGCATCCAATACCAACTGGGTCCCATATCAAATTTGAATCCATTGGTTTCGAACATACGAGCTCTCCCTCCAGCTGTTGGGTTTTTTTCAAGTAACTTTACTTGATATCCTGCTTTGGAAAGGTAACAGGCTGCCGACAAACCAGAAAAACCACTACCAATAACTATGACGTCTTGTTTCAAAATTGATTTTTATTTAAATAAGTACTAGATATTTTTGTCTTAATATTTAAACATCAATTTTTATATTTAGTTGCGTATATAATGATTGATTATTTATATTAAAATAATAAGAAAACTATAAAAGTGTCATTAAAATAAAGAGTTTTCTTTATTTTTTAATTAAAAATCAATATTTATAATAATAACAAAATTTTCAAAAAAAATTGAAAAAATATAATCTTAATAAAAAAAGCCATTTTTTCAATCGAAAAAATGGCTTTTAGATAAGGGAATTATCTTTTATATTTTAATGAATTTAAGCGTTGATATTTCTTGTCCATTTTGAATAGTTATGAAATAAGAACCTTTACTCAATCCACTAATATCAATAGCAGTCAAATTAATACCTTCATTGATGATAATATTTTTATTATAAATATTTCTACCCGAAATATCATTAATATAAATCATTGCTTCATATTCCTCAATTGAGTTAATTTGTAAATTAATTTCAGCTTGAGCAGGATTAGGGAATAAAATATAAGCATTATCGCTGAAT
>JAHDBK010000135.1 GCA_020630455.1 Saprospiraceae bacterium | reverse complement strand
AACTCTTTATTTTCTTCATCTATTTTAAACATATTATTATTAAATTGAATACAAAACAGGTCTATTCCTAAAAGGAAAAGACCTGCAAATTATTACAAAATTCTCTTAAAGCTTACTATATATATAACAATAATAGTATTGAAAAGTTTAACTACCTCACTACAAATCCACCACCAAAGCCTGATTGAGGGCTAACAAAGACCAATTCACCCTTATCATTTTCTGCCATAAGTATCATTCCTTGTGACTCTACTCCTCTCAATTTCCTAGGAGCTAGATTCGCTACTACCACTACTTCTTTGCCTATGATTTCTTCTGCCTGATAAAACTCTGCTATTCCAGAAACAATAGTTCTTTGTTCAAAGCCTAAGTCAACGGTTAATTTCAATAATTTTTTGGCTTTTTTTATCTTTTCTGCTTCTAAAATGACTCCTGTTCTAAAATCCATTTTTTGAAAATCATCAAAAGTAGCTGTTTCTTTTATGGCTTCATATTGAATACCTGCTTCTGCTTGACTATCTTCTAGTTTTTGAACTTGTTCAGCCACCCAATCATCTGAAAGGTTAGAAAAAAGATGCGTAGGTTTATTAATTTGATGTCCTTCTTGGATTAAGAATTCATGCTTAGACAAATCATTCAGTAATTTTTCTAAATCACCATCAACAACATGAGGCAAATTCAACAAATCTCTCAATCGATTAGAAGTTTTTGGTAAAAACGGTTGAACAGCAATGCTCAAAGCTGCTACAACTTGAGCGGCAGTATTCATCACTACTTTTGTCTTTTCCTCATCTGTTTTAATCAAAGACCAAGGAGCATTATTTTGAAGTAATTTATTACCCAAGTCAGCAATACTCATCAATTCTCTTAAAGCAGACCTAAAATCAAATTGATAAATAAATTTCTTTATATTTTGAGCATGTTTTGCTACAGCATTCATTTCAGCTTGAAAAGAAGATGTTTCATTTTCATCTTCAGAACAAGTTATTTCTAAACCTTGATTAATAGTAGGAATAATACCATTATAATATTTATTGGTCAATACCACTACCCTATTAATATAGTTGGCAAATGTCCCTACCAATTCAGAATTATTAGCTTCTTGAAATCCTTTCCATGTGAATTCACTATCCTTATTTTCAGGCATTATTTTAATCATATAATACCTCAAAACATCTATCATTTTCGGGTCATCTTTAAAATCTTCAACATATTCGTGAACCCAAATTGCCCAATTTTTAGAAGTAGATATTTTTCTACCTTCTAAATTTAAAAACTGATTAGCAGGTACATTCTTAGGTAAAATATAATTGCCATTAGCTTTCAAAATAACAGGAAAAATAACACAGTGAAAAACAATATTATCTTTACCTATAAAATGAATTAAATCAGTATTCTTATCTTGCCAATAAGGTTTCCAATCTTTGCCATTATCTTTTGCCCATTGTTTTGTGGCAGAAATATAACCAATTGGAGCATCAAGCCAAACATATAATTTTTTTCCTTCGCTTCCATTAATTTCTTGAGGCACATCCACTCCCCAAGTCAAATCACGGGTCATTGCTCTTGGCTGAAGTCCGCCATCTATCCATGATTTGCATTGACCCAACACATGGGATTTCCATTGATAAGGGTCATGTAATTTTTCACCATTTAAAACACCTTCTTCAATCCAAGGTCTTAGCCATTCTTCATATTTATCTAAAGGCAAATACCAATGTGTTGTTTCTTTCAAAACTGGGGTTTCACCACTCATTTTTGATTTTGGATTAATGAGTTCTGTAGGGCTTAAAGTAGAACCACAATTTTCACATTGGTCACCATAGGCTTCTTCATGTTGGCATTTAGGACAAGTACCCGTAATATACCTATCTGCTAAGAATTGTTGAGCAGATTCATCATAATACTGTTCACTTCTCTGCTCTATGAATTCTCCTTTTTGATATAAATCTCTAAAAAACTCTTGTGCAGTTTCATGATGTAAATGGGAAGAAGTTCTATGATAAATATCAAAAGAAACGCCTACTTTTTCAAATGTTTCTTTTATTAATTTATCGTATTTATCTACTACATCTTGAGGACTTACACCATCCATTTTTGCCCTTATAGTGATAGCAGCACCATGTTCATCTGAACCGCAAACATATACTACATCTTCACCTAATAGTCTTAAAGTTCTTACATAAATATCAGCAGGTAAATATGCTCCTGCCAAATGTCCAATATGCAAGGGACCATTAGCATAAGGTAATGCTGAAGTGACTAAATATCTTTTTGCTTTAGACATATTATTTAATTAGTAATTTTTAAAATTGAATAATAAACATAAGTTCAATGTCAAATAGTTCATTAAATCTTTTTTTATCAATGATAAATGTATGTTTATCTAAAAAAAGGATTTTTTAACAGCTTATACATTAATAAATTGCCCTATATTTATTTTCTTTGTGCAAAGATATAAACTCATATCAAATGACCTATTGTATTTGTAATAAATTTTAGATTAATTACTAAATATAAAATCCAAAATTAACTCAATAATTATAAAGAGTTTTTTTTATTATTTAAATAAAAATAATTTTATTATGAAATCAAAATTAAGTTATTTTCTTTCAATCATTATTTTGATGATTCTAGGAGGGATTCAATCTTGTACTCCTAAAACAGGAGAACAAACCATTAAAGAAACTGTAAAAGATACAGCAAACGAAGTAGTAGAAGAGATACAAGAAGTAGCTACTACTACTAATCCTCTATTAGATAAATTATCTAAAGAAGATGTTCCTTCTGACAATCGTGTTAAAACAGGTACTCTTGCTAATGGAATGAAATATTACATCCAAAAAAATGCAAAACCTGAAGCTAGAGCAGAATTGCGTTTAGCCGTTAATGCAGGTGCGATGCAAGAAGACGATGACCAACAAGGATTGGCTCACTTCCTAGAGCACATGTGCTTTAATGGAACTAAAAACTTTAGTAAGAGTGAATTAGTAGATTACTTGGAATCTATAGGTACCAAATTTGGTCCTGACTTAAATGCTTATACTTCTTTCGATGAAACGGTATATATGTTACAAGTAAGAACGGACGAACAAGAAATGTTTGACAAAGGGATGTTGATTCTTCAAGATTGGGCTTCTGCTGTTACTTTCGAAGGAGAAGAAATAGATAAAGAAAGAGGTGTAGTTTTAGGTGAATGGCGTTCAGGTTTAGGTGCAGGAGAAAGAATGAGAAATCAGTGGTTCCCTTTATTGTTTAAAGATTCTAGATATGCAGATAGATTGCCTATTGGAAAGCCAGAAATCTTAAAAAATGCTCCATATAGTGCATTCACTCGTTTTTATAAGGATTGGTATCGCCCAGATTTAATGGCTGTGATAGTTGTCGGGGATATAGATGTAGATGCTGTAGAAAAACAAATTAAAGAAAGATTTTCTACATTAGAAAATCCTGAATCTCCAAGAGAAAAAATTGAATATGATGTTCCTCCACACAAGGAAACATTAGTAGCTATAGCGACTGATAAAGAAGCTCCAAGCACTCAGGTTCAAATCATGTACAAACACCCGCATCAGAAAGTAAATAATATGAAAGATTATAGACAACAAATGGTTAATAGTCTTTATAATAGAATGTTGGGTGCTAGATTTGATGAATTAACAAACAGTGCTAATCCACCATTCTTATTCGCTTTCTCCGCTTATACAGGAATAGTTAGAAACTCAGATGCTTATTATGCTTCTGCTGGAGTAGAGCCTAATAAAGTATTGAGTGGAATGCGTGCTTTATTATTAGAAAACAAAAGAGTTTTAGAGCATGGATTTACAGCAACTGAATTGGAAAGAACCAAGAAAGAAATTTTGAATAGTATTGAAAAACAATACAAAGAATCTGATAAAACAGAATCTAGAAGATTGGCAACTCGTTATGTTTCTAATTACTTAGAAGGAACACCATACCCTAGTCCTGAACAGACATTCAATTTGTATGAAAAATTATTGCCAACGGTAACATTAGAAGAAGTAAATAGTTTAGCTGGGCAATGGATTACAGATGAAAATAGAGTAATCGTAGTTACTGGTCCTGAATCTGATGATATCGAGATGCCTTCTGAAGAAGAAATTCGTAAAGTATTGGATGAAGTAAATGATGTATCAGTAAAAGCTTATGTAGACAAAGTTTCTAATGAGCCTTTAGTAAATAGAGAATTGTTTGCTTCTAAACCTGTTGAAACTAAGACATTAGACGAAATAGGTGTTACAGAAATTACTTACCCTAATGGAGTAAAAGTAGTATTAAAACCAACTAATTTTAAAAATGATGAAATTTTAATGTCTGCTTATTCTTCAGGAGGACATTCATTAGTATCTGATGAAGATTACATGAGTGCTTCTCAAGCAACTCCAATTATCAATCAATCGGGTGTAGGTAAATTTAGTGATACTGAATTGAAAAAAATGTTAGCTGGTCAAACTGTAAGTGTTTCTCCTTTTATTGGTGAATTATCAGAAGGCTTTAATGGTTCTTGTTCTCCAGACGATTTTGAAACCATGTTACAATTAGTATATTTATACTTCACAGAACCCAGAAAAGATGAAGCAGCTATGTCTTCATATATGACTCAGATGAAAACTCAAATGGCTTTTATGGCAAATAATCCTCAATTTTATTTCTTAAAAGAGGTTTTTGCAACATTAACAGACAACCATCCTAGAGCTCAGTTTATTCCTGATGCAGAAGACTTAGATAAGGTTGACTTAGATAAAGTAATGGAAATTTATAAAGATAGATTTGCTAATGCAGGAGATTTCACTTTCTTTTTAACAGGAAATTTTGACGTAGATAAAATTCAATATCCTTTGGGCAAATATTTAGGTAATCTTCCTAGTATCAAAAGAGAAGAAACATGGAAAGATGTTTCACCAAAAACACCTAAAGGTAAAATTGAAAAGACTTTCAAAAAAGGAGAAACTCAAGCTTCTTTCAGTATGACAATGTTTTCAGGTGAAATGGATTGGGACAATGCTCAAAATAGATATGATTTCCGTTCTATGATTAGTGTTTTGAATATCAAATTGAGAGAAAGACTAAGAGAAGATGAAGGAGGTGTTTATGGTGTACAAGTCCAAGGTTCTTTAGAACGTTGGCCTCGTGAAGAATATAGCGTTTTAATATTCTTTAATGCTGACCCTTCTGAAGTAGAACAGCTATCAAAATATGTTGTCGAAGAAATCGAAAAAATTCAAAAAAATGGTGTTGAAGAAAAAGACTTGACCAAAGTTAAAGAAACTCAACGTCAAGAACAAATCAAGAATTTAAAAGAAAACAATTACTGGAATGGTGCTTTACAAAGTTATTATGTTAACGGATTAGATCCGAATAGAATTCAAATGAAGTACTATGAAAAGATGGTTGATGGTCTTAACTCTGATGCCGTTCAAACTATGGCAAAAGAAGTTTTTGATATGAATGAAATGAAACGTTTCATATTATTACCAGAAGTAATTGAAGAAAAAGAAGATTAATTTTAATATACTATAATAAAAAAGTCGCAAATGAACAGTTTGCGACTTTTTTTATAGGTTAATTGCATCAAAATAAGAATAATTAAAAATTTGTTAGCTTTATGAGATGAAGTTAACAGAAATATTTAAGGAAGTACTAGATTTTCGGGTTCAAGGTAGGACAGATCATCTATTAAATGAAATATTGGTAATTAGTCTATGTGCTGTGTTAAGCGGAGCAGAAGATTTTGAAGAAATAGAAGAATACGGTATTCAAAAACACAACTTTTTACTTAATTTTCTAGAATTAAAGAATGGAATTCCATCTCATGATACTTTTAACCGAGTATTTCGGTATATGGAGATAGGGTCTTTTGAAAAGTGTTTGATAAAATGGTCAAAAGAAATAGTGGACGGACTATCAGAATATCAAATAAATATAGATGGTAAAGTATTACGAGCTACTGGAAAAAGAGGTAAGAAAACGGCAGCTTTATGTTTAGTAAGTGCTTGGGTAAGTGAACATTATCTTAGTTTAGGACAATCCAAAGTGGCAAAGAAAAGCAATGAAAAAACTGCCATCCCCGATTTAATTGACCATATAGATATCAAAGGGGCTTTGGTAAGCATAGATGCAATGGGTTGTCATAGCAAAATTGCAAATCAAATAAGAGAAAATGAGGGAGATTATTTACTAGCATTAAAGAAGAATCAGAAAGGATTGTATGAAGAGGTTTATGATTGGATGGTCAATAGAAAATGTACATTTGACAAGGACGAGCAAATAGATTATGTAGGTGGACGAATAGAAAGGAGAACGACCTACATTTGTGAAAATTTGAAGTTTATAGATGCACTTTCGGATTGGCAAGATGCTTCTCGGCTGGTTATGATAGAGTGCAAAAGAAGTTTTAAAAATGGAGAACAAAAAGAAAGTAACCAAACGCGGTTTTATGTTAGTAGTAAAAGAGAAAATGCCGCTTATTTTGGAATAGCTACAAGAAATCACTAGAGTATTGAAAACCAATTACATTGGTACTTAGATGTGGTCTTTCATGAAGATTTACAAAGAGTCCAAAAAGATAATGCTCCAGAGAATATGGCTACACTAAGGAAAATGGCATTGCAGTTATTGTTAAAACATAAAGGAAAGGACAGTTTAAAAAAAATACGTAAAAGAGTGGCTTGGAATCAACAATTTCTCGTTAAAGTGCTTCAATCAATAATTTAATGCAATCAACCTACTTTTTTTATTTTAAAATTTCTTATTAAATTTACATCTAATAATATAATTAATATGAAAAAAATAATCTTTAATACTCTTATTCTTTTATCCTTCCAATTATTCTCCAATGCTCAACAAACAGTTGGTATTTTTATGAATAGTCAAGAAGCATTTGATGGTTACACTCTTCTCGACCCTCACGTAAGTTTTGATGCCTATTTAATCAATAATTGTGGAGAAAAAGTACATGAATGGAACTCTGATTACAAGCCAGGTCTTAGTTCATATTTATTAGAAAATGGAGTACTTTTAAGATCAAGACAAATGGACAACCCTGATTTTCAAGGAGGTGGTAGTGGAGGTGGAATTGAAATGCTTGATTGGGATGGAAATGTAATATGGGAATATACCATATCAGATGAATCTCAATGTCAACATCATGATATTGAATATCTACCTAATGGAAATATTTTAGCAATCGTATGGGATTTAAGGACAGCCGCTGAAGCAGAACAAGCTGGAAGGATTGATTTACCAACAGAATTTTGGTCTGAAAAAATAATCGAAATCCAACCCGATTTAGTTAATGGCGGCGGAACTATCGTTTGGGAATGGTATCTTTGGGATCACTTAATACAAGATGCAGACCCTTCAAAAGATAATTATGGAAATATTGCTGATTCTCCTGAATTAATCGACATCAATATTAATCCTGGAGCAGGCAGTCCTGATTGGATGCATTTTAATGGACTTGATTATAATGCAGAATTAGATCAAATCATTATCAGTGGATTACATTTAAGTGAATTTATCATTATTGACCACTCAACAACTACTGCGGAAGCAGCAGGTCATACAGGTGGTAACTCTAATAAAGGGGGAGATATCATATACCGCTGGGGAAATCCAGAAAACTATGGACAAGGAACTGAAAACGATCGAAAATTATTTAGACAACACCACGCTCATTGGATAGAAAATGGTCTTCAAGATGAAGGAATGATTATGGTTTTTAACAACAGAGCAGGAATTCCTACAAGTACTGATTTTTCTGCAATTAATGTTGTGAACCCACCTGTCGACAATAATGGAAATTATACTATGGATGGAGCAGTATTTGGACCTAGTACTTCTCATTGGACTTATGTAGCAGACCCTGTTACAGATTTTTTTTCAGGCAGAGTTTCTGGTGCTCAAAGATTACCCAATGGGAATACCCTAATATGTGAAGGTAGTAATGGTAGATTATTTGAAGTAGATTATGATGGAAATATGGTTTGGGAATACATCAACCCATCCTCTGCAGCAGGAATTATTAATCAAGGAACCGACCCAGTAGGAAATGCCACTTTTCGTTGTTTGAGATATAGTGAAGACTATCCTGCATTCGATGGCAAAACACTTAGTCCACAAGGTTATATAGAAACAGGTTCAGATAATATTACTTGTGACTTATTTGTTCACAATAATAATATTAATAATATAGAATGGAATATTTCTCCTAATCCTAGTACTGATTTAGTACAAATTCAAGGAGATATTTTAAATAAAAATATAGAATTGATTGATGTCTCAGGCAAAGTCATTACTAATAAATTTATTAATAATAATACTTTTGAATTGAATATCAATCATATCCCTAATGGAATATATTTCATAAAAATTTATGATAATAATCATAACAATATGGGAATTCAAAAAATTGTAAAAATGTAATTTTGAATATCATCTATCGACAATTCTCC
>JAHDBK010000134.1:8238-8522 GCA_020630455.1 Saprospiraceae bacterium | reverse complement strand
ATAATAAAAAAAGCATTTGAATTAAATGACAATTTTAACTATGGATTAGTATTATTACCAAATATGAGACGATTAATTTTTTAATTCAGTAAATTTTGAATGTTAAATACTTAAATATTACTTTTATATAATTTTACTAACTATGTAGTAGTTAAAGATATAAAACCTATAAGCATCTAATAATACCTCATTGTAGGACACTGGTTTAACATTATCTAAAAAAAAGAAAAATGAGAATAGCTATAATTTCCTTTAAAATATTAACCTTTTTACTAATATTATCA
>JAHDBK010000134.1:0-8228 GCA_020630455.1 Saprospiraceae bacterium | reverse complement strand
ATCACTGTATAAATAATTATTTTATTAAAATATCAAAAATAATAAATAATTTTCTTTATTATTTTATTATTTTTGTATTCTTATAAATAACCCAATATTGTATAATTTTTATTAATGGCTAAATCACGTAGAAAAAACAAACGACAGTTATCTTTCAAAATGGGAGTAAATGATGAAAGAATACCTAAATTATTTGGAGTAGTACTTTTGTTTTTTGCTTTATATTTATTTATTGCCTTTACTTCGTATTTATTTACTTGGAGTCATGACCAACATTATTTGTCAGGTACTGCTTGGCAGTTTTTAATGGATAGTGAAACACAAGTAGATAATTGGTTGGGAAGATTAGGAGTCTTAGTATCTGATTTCTTTTTTAGATGGCTATTTGGATTACCGTCTTATTTATTAATAATCCTTTTGGTGGTAGGTGGTTTATCTGCCATAAAGAGAACTCCTTTGCAAAGAGTTTGGCGTTTTATGAGAAATATTTTTCTAATTACCATTTTATTATCTGTTGTATTTGAATTTGTAGCAGGTGATGAGGCTGCTTTTGCATGGGGAGGTGCTGTTGGTGAAAGTGCAAGTAATTGGTTGATTAATTTTGTAGGTCGTATTGGAACGATTGTATTATTTATTGTATTTTTAGTAGCATTATTTGTTTGGAATTTTAATCCTACCGCAGAAGAAATGTCTCCTAAAAACATACAATATCAAACTACCCATTTTTTTCAGCAATTAATCTATGGTAATAAATGGAAAAGTAAATTACCTAACTTTGGAAAAGAAGAAGAAAAAAAGGAATTAGAGCCTCTTCGACCTTCACATAAAAGAGATAATCTAGAATTAGAACATGTTGAAGAAAAAGAACAAGAAGAATCTTTAAAAGTAAACCAAGGAGAACAATTGAATTTTGAAGTAGTAGAGGAGAGCTTTAAAAAAGAAAATCAAGAAAAAAAGAAAACACTTGACGATTTTGAAATTGAAGCACCACTACCTAATAATGCTAATGCTAATCCCATACCTTCTGCTCCTATTTCTATTCAAGAAGAAAACAAAAATCATTTAGAACCTTACGACCCAACATTAGAGTTATCTAGTTATGAGCATCCCGTTTTACAATTATTAGAAGATTATAACGAACAAAAAATAGAAATAGATAGAGCAGAGTTAGAAGCGAACAAAGATCAAATTATTGAAACATTACTCAATTATAAAATTGAAATTGTAAAAATAAAAGCGACCATTGGTCCTACTGTTACATTATACGAAATTGTACCTGCTCCAGGAGTGCGTATCTCTAAAATTAAAAATTTAGAAGATGATATCGCCTTGAGTTTAGCGGCATTAGGGATTCGTATTATTGCTCCTATTCCTGGTCGAGGCACTATAGGTATAGAAGTACCCAATAAGCACAAACAAATTGTATCTTTAAAAGAAGTATTACAATCTGATAAATTTAGGAGGGCTAAAATGGATTTGCCAATAGCATTAGGTAAAACCATCTCTAATGAAGTATTTGTTGCTGATTTAGCAAAAATGCCTCATTTACTTATTGCTGGTGCTACTGGACAAGGTAAATCGGTAGGTATTAATACTGCCTTAATGTCTATCCTTTACAAAAAGCACCCAAGTCAAGTAAAATTAGTCCTTATCGACCCTAAGAAAGTAGAATTATTTCCTTACTCTAAAATAGAAGACCATTTCTTGAGTTTTTTACCAGATGCCAAAGAATCTATAACAACGGAAACGAATAAAGTAGTAAGTGTTCTCAATTCATTGTGTATAGAAATGGATCAACGCTATGATTTACTCAAAAAAGCCCATGCCAGAAATATTAATGAATATAATAAGAAATTTGTTGAAAGACGTTTGAATCCCAATAAAGGACATAAATTTTTACCATACATTGTATTAGTAATAGATGAGTTTGCCGATTTGATAATGACCGCAGGTAAAGAAGTGGAATTACCCATTGGTAGATTGGCTCAATTGGCTCGTGCGACAGGTATCCATTTGATTATTGCTACACAAAGACCTTCAGTAAATATTATTACAGGTGTCATCAAGGCGAACTTTCCTGCTAGAATAGCATTTAAAGTTACATCTAAAATTGATTCAAGGACTATATTGGATTCAGGTGGTGCAGAACAATTAATTGGTAGAGGAGATATGCTGCTTTCAGTAGGCTCTGACCTCATTAGGCTTCAATGTGCTTTTGTGGACACTCCTGAAGTAGAAAAAGTGTTGGACTTTATCTCTAATCAACCAGGTTATCCACAGCCGTATCATTTGCCCGAGTTTCATACTGATGATGAAGAACATGGTATGTCTGGAATTAAGTTTTCAGAAGTAGACGATTTATTTGAAGATTGTGCGAGAATGGTCGTGCAAAAACAAATTGGCTCTACGTCAATGTTACAACGTTCAATGAAATTAGGATACAATAGAGCGGGAAGAATTATGGATCAATTAGAAGCATTTGGTATTGTAGGTCCGCCTCAAGGTTCTAAACCTAGAGAAGTACTCTTCTATGATGAAATGGAAGTGATTGATTTTATTAATCAATTAAAGAATAAATAACAAATTTTCTTTATTTTTATTGTAAAAATAACAATTCAAAAAACACACATTAAAATTTAAAATAATAAACCTCGAAACGCAATCGTTTATTTTTATTAATTAACGATTTTAAACAAATGAGTGAATCCAAATCAAGATATTTAATTTATGTATTTTTAGCTGTTGTAGGTATCAGCCTAGGAATGTATATGATGTATCAATGGATGAATAAAGATAGTATATCCATAGAAGAACAATCGAATGTGCTTTTAGAGAAAATAAATACAGTAACTAAATTAGTTACCGTAGAAGGTGTTTTTTCTGAAATCTACGAACATAAAAATACTTACACACCACAGTATCTTCCATTTTCTTTTACTAAAAAAGCTTTGATTATCGTCAAAGCTAAGGTTTCAGTAGGTTATGATTTAGAAAAAATGGAAATAGAAATGAATACTGCTGAAAGAGTAATTTATATAAAAAATGTACCCGAACCAGAAATCATTTCAATTGACCACGATTTACAATATTATGATATTCAAGAAAGCTCTTTCAATACTTTTTCTAAAGAAGATTATACACAACTGAATGCTGCTGCTAAAAGATTTATAGAAGAAAAAGCTAAAGAAGGGGACTTGTTTGTGAAAGCGGAAGAACAAGGCAATCAAATGCTGCAAATTATTGAATTTATGGCAGAAGAAGCTGGCTTTAGTGTTGAGTATGAATATAGAATAAAAGACAGCATTTTAAACGAAATAGACTAAGATGGATGATTCAACTACATTATTAATACAATTACAAGAAGAACTTCAACACTATAAAAAAGCTTTAGGAGAAGCTCAAGATACGATTATTAATCAAAATGTATCGAATTACCCTATAATGGTTGTACATAAACAAGAGGTCGAAATAGGGATTCCTTTGATACAACAATCCGAACAATTAATCTGGTCAATTAATGCATCTACTCTAGAAGAATTTGTTGCTAAAAAAATAGTTGAACCCCATAAAGTTGAAGGATTTAAAGAGGTATACAAATCGACAGAAGAATTTATTTGTTTGTTTGTTTTAAGTGAATTAGGTGCAACTTTTATTTTTTTATCTCGTAACTAATATATATTGTTGTTGAATTAAAATTGATTTTGTGAAATATTAGACATTTGGTGCCTTGGAAATAAAAGCGAATAATAACCATATTAATAAACTTTATGATAATATTCATAAGGTACTTATCATTGAAGATAATGAAAGCGATGCTTTGATTGTCAGTTTATTGCTTGAAGATATTCCTAATACGAGATATCAAACTATTCATAAAACAAGTTTACAAGAAGGAATAGATGCTCTAAAAGAAATTCAATTTGATGTAGTCCTTTTGGATTTACATTTACCAGATAGTTTTGGTTTTGAAACTTTAAATAAGTTATTATTTGTACATCCTGATGCTAATGTTATTGTATTAACAGGGCAACAAGATAAGAAAATAGGTACTGAAGCAGTAAGTGTAGGGGCACAAGATTATTTAGTAAAAGGTACTTTTGATTCGGAGTGGTTGGGCAGAGCTTTAAATTATTCTATACAAAGAAAAAGGTATCTAAAAAGATTAAAAGAAGCCCAAAAATTTGCACAACTTGGACATTGGGAATATATCATATCCAATTCAACTTTATATCCTTCTGAAGAAGTATCTAATATTTTAAATATAAAAGATATTAATCCTATAGATATTAATGATGATATTATTAATAATAAAAATCATTTTTTACATTTCTTTTATAAAGTAATAAAACAATCCCACAAGAAAACAATCAATAAAGATTGGGAAATAAAAGATAAAAAAGGGAATAATAAAAGTATATATATAAGAGCTAATAGTATTACAGATACAAAAGGTGAGGTCATTAAAATTCAAGGAATATTACAAGATATTACGGAAAGAAAACTCAAAGACCAATTACAAAAAGATAGAGATTTAGCTATTGAATCTGCCAAAATCAAGGAAAATCTTTTGGCAAATGTTTCCCACGAAATGAGAACCCCTTTAACTGCTGTAATGAGCAGTTGCGAACTCATTACAGACATGCCATTAAATGATGAACAAAAAGAATTGATTACTAGTATTCAACAAAATTCTTCCCATTTGCTAGTAATGATAAATGATATATTGGAAATATCCTCTCAAAAAAGTGGAAAATTAAAACTGGAAAATGTTCCGTTCAATCTGTTTACTATATTAAAAAATACTTATAATATTAGTAAGGTTAAAACTCAAGGAAAATCAATTGATTATAAAATTGAAACGCCTGAAAACATGCCTCATCTCCTAGTAGGTGACCCGAATAGATTAAATCAAGTAATCGTTAATTTAATCAGTAATGCATTTAAATTTACACTAGGAGGTTCAGTATCATTAAAAGTAGAAATTGTAGAAGATAATGAAGAAGAAGCACACTTCCAGTTTTCTGTAAAAGATACAGGAATTGGTATTCCCCAAGACAAAATACACTATATATTTGAGCCTTTTGGTAGGGTAGAAAATAAAGAACATAATTTTCAAGGAACTGGACTTGGTTTAGCGATTACTCAAAATATCATCACTGCTCAAAATGGAGGAATTGGTGTCTATAGTGAAGAGGGAAAAGGTTCTACTTTTTATTTTGATTTAAAATTTAAAAAGCAAAAAGTTACTGATAATTCTGATAAACCAGAAGTTCAAAAAGTTGATTTTACTAGCCAAATCAATACTGAAACTAAAATATTATTAGCAGAAGACCAGCTTTCTTTACAGTTTACGACTAAGAAAATTCTTGAAAAAAGAAACCCACTTATTAGTGTTGATATTGCTAATAATGGAAAAGAAGCCTTTGATTTATTTATGACTAATAATTATGACCTTATCATCATGGATATTCAAATGCCTGTAATGGATGGTTTTGAAGCAGTTGAAGCAATAAGAAAAAATGAAAAAGATGATAATCATATTCCAATAATCATCATGACAGCAGATGCCTTAGTAACCGAGAATGAACGCTTCCAAAAAAACATGATTAATGACTACCTTTTTAAACCATTTAAACCAAATGATTTGTTTGAAAAAATTGTTATCAATTTAAATAATAAAGTTATACATTAATTAATAGAATAATTATGAATAATACTACATTAAATTTCTTAAACTTAGACTATATTGAACTCATGGCAGATGGCGACCATGAAATGAAAGAAACCATAATCCAAATGCTTCTTAGTGAAGTGCCTACAGAAATTTCAAATATTGAAGATGCTATTTCTTCTGAAGACCTAAAAAAATTAAAAGCAGTCAGCCATAAGTTCAAATCTACTCTATCCTTCGTTGGATATAATGATATGATTATTACCAATAAAGAAATAGAGCATATCGCTCGAACAGGCGAGAATACTCATCGACTCAATTCTTTATTAGATAAAATGAAAACCTATCAGAGTAACATAATGCCTGAACTAAAAGCAGCATTAGGCTTGATTTAATACACTGTTCACTAAATTTATTGATTAGACTTGGTTATAATACGGTTTTTTATAAAAAAAAATCAATATTACGTATTATAAAAATATATCTTTGTATTTTTACAAAAAAAATAAAAACAGTGTTATGAAAATACTCATCTGTGAAGATGAAGAAATACTTTTAGTTGCTTTGGAATTTAGGTTGCGAAAGCAGGGATTTGATATTGTTAAAGCAGAAAATGGTAAAATTGCTTTAGAACTCATCGAAAATGAAAACCCAGATTTAATTGTTGCAGACTTGATGATGCCTCATGTAACGGGTATGCAGCTTATAGAGTATGTACGAAACGAAAAAAATGATCCAACACCAATCATTATTATTTCTGCAATAGAAGAAGAAAATACCATTCTTGAAGCTATACAAAAAGGAGCTAACGATTTTATAGGTAAACCATTTAGACCAAATGAATTAATCGTGAGAATAAAGAAAATTTTTCAAGAAAAAGAAGAACCGCATATTTGAAATAATAAAGATTTTTATTTATCTTTTGAATTGAAATGCTCTTTCAAGGATTTTTTGGTACATGCCTTCCCATTCTTTCCAAGTACTCAAACCATAAGAACTATTATGCCATAGTATAATAAAGTTGCCTCCATTTTTACGAATTTCATCCAAGACAGCTTCACATAAATCAATTGCCTCATTCGGTTTTAATTTCATATAATTTTTAAGGCTTACATCCATAATGCAATAAGGGAAAATCATCAAAGAAGTACTTTCATTTTTTTCCAAATCAAACCAATTGTATGAATGTGATGTCCCTGCCCTAAAGCCAATACATTCGGCGTAAGCCATACTATAATCCTCTTTAATACCTATTTTCAATAGTTGCTGATAAGAAAAGGGCAAAGCAAATTTTAAAAAATGAAATCTGTTTTTATCAACATTTTTATTAATTATTGTTTCAATTCTATTTTTTTCATTTTTCATTTTATTTAAAAAACCATTCGCTTTATAAGAGATGTGAAGACCTATTTTAGCTGATTTTGAAGAATTTATAATTTGTTTTTTGAATTTTCTATGTTTGTAGTTTGGATTTTTATCGTACTGACTATAATCTCCGATTAACCAAAAATAAATTGGATGTAATTTATATTTTTTTTCTAAAGAATTCCATTCTTCAAAAACATCATAAGGGTCTTTTCTTTTGTTCAATAAAACTTTAAAACGATAGTTTAAAACATTCCAATTAGCTTGAAAAATATCTTTTAAAAAAGCCCCTAATGTTCGCATCGCACCTTTCCATTGAAAAGCCCTAACATGATCAATATCATAAGTGGGTATAAAATTAAAAGAAGGAAGAGCTATTGGTGATAAATTAGGGTTTTTCTCGTTTAAAGTTTTCCGTATTAAGTCAATCCATACATCAACTATAGGAATTTGTATAAGATTATTAATAGGGCCATTTTTTATATTTTTAAAAAGAACAGAATTTTTGGCTTGAAACCTTCCGTGTCCATCCTTTTTGCTATTCCAGTATTCTTCATACCTAGTCAAACAAAAAAAGATACTTGAAAAAAAATCAACATCTTTTTTATCATTAAAATACAAATTGTAAGGAAATTCTTTACCAACCTGAATATCAAAAAACCTTACTCCTTGCTCATGAAGTAAACCCTCCTCAAAGATGTAATAAATAGAATCATCTAAATCAAGCTTGTTACCATAGTATATTTTGGCTTTTTTAGATTGTATAAAAAAATCATAATCACTTGTCAATTCGTAAGATAGATTCAGTACCTTTTTGAAAACAAAATCTAAAACATAACGTAAACGATTATTGTAGTTTCTATTATAAAAAATTATTATTGACAAAATCTATATGAATTTATTTTTATAAAAATACAGATATTTGGTGCAATTATTGTTTTAAATTTTAAAAACTAATTAAAATAATAAACTTATTTATCGTATTTATAATGTATATTATGATGATAATTAAACAACTTGTTATTATATTAGCGTATTAAAAAAATAAATTTTTAATACATTACCTAAATAACCAAGCATTAAATATAAAGATATTTTGTTATTTTTAAATTTTTTTTATAATATATCTATTAGACTACATAAAAAGTTATTTTTATTCTTAAATAAAATTAATTTTAGGGTATGTTTGAAA
>JAHDBK010000133.1 GCA_020630455.1 Saprospiraceae bacterium | reverse complement strand
AATTTACGAGCTTAGAATTTAAAATTTGTATTTTTTTATAATTATTTTCATAAAGACTTACTTTTTTCAGCATTAAAATTACTTGAGACAAATCATTAATACATTACTGATTATTAAACAATTATTATTATATATCGAAAAAGAATGTGTATTTTTGGAGTCTTAAAAATAAAATAAACATTCATGAAAGTAATTATTCCTGTTGCAGGTGTAGGGACAAGACTAAGGCCACTTACTTACACACAGCCCAAGCCATTGATTCCTGTGGCAGGAAAGCCTATTATTTCATTTATTATTGACCAACTTGTACAGTCTGGAGTTAATGATTTTGTTTTTATCATTGGTTATCTAGGTGAAAAAATTCAAGAGTATATAGAAAAAACTTATCCTAATATTAATAAGGAATTTGTAAAACAAGAAAAAAGATTAGGATTAGGACATGCCATCTGGACTGCAAAAGAACAAGTACAAACTGCTTCAGAAATTTTTATTGTCCTTGGAGATACTATTTATGATACAGACATGAATGTCTTTTTAAATAATAAAAATAATTGTGTAGGCATTAAAAAAGTAGACAACCCCACAGAATTAGGTATAGCTCGTTTGAATGAAAATAGAGAAATTATACACATGGTTGAAAAACCTAAAATCCCTAAATCCAATCAAGCATTAGTTGGACTTTATAAGATAATTAATATTAAAGAATTTCTAAATGCACTTGACTATATTATTGAAAACAATATTCAAACTAATGATGAATACCAATTGACTGATGCCCTAATGACAATGTTGAGTAATGGAGTATCTTTTGAACCAATTACTATTAATAATTGGTATGATTGTGGTAAAAAAGAAATTCTCCTAGAAACCAACACAATGCTTCTCAAAAAAGAGGGTTTTGCCCTTACTGATTTACCAGCCTTTGACGAAGCGATTATAATACATCCCGTTGCTATTGGAAAAAATTGTCAAATTGCCAACTCTATTGTAGGTCCACATGTTACTATAGGTGATAACACCATTATACAACACGCTGTTGTCACCAATTCTATCATTGGTAACTATGCCAAGATAGAAGATATTGTTCTGAATGAATCTGTTATTGGAAATGATGTTTCTATAAAGGGTTCTAGACAAAGCCTTAATATTGGTGATAATACAGAGCTTGATTTTAGCAAATAAATTATAAATAAAAGAGTGATGATGCGTAGCCTTGTTCTTGCGATTGTATTATTATTAATCAATTTATCTTATACACATTCTCAAAACTTTTTCATTAATGATTCTTTTGACAATCTTGTAAATCTTAATATTAGCAATGGGTGTACTACTACAAATATTCTAAATATTGGAGGATATACTGATATCGCCTCTCACCCTGACGGATTTCTTTATGCTGTAAAAAGTAATGGACAATTATATCGCATTGATACCTCTAATGGATTAAGCACCTATATTACAGCATTTCAAGGTAGTAGTTTTTATGCATTAACGGCCGATAGTGAAGGTAGGATATTTGCTGCTTCAGGCAATGGTGAATTGGCTTCTTATCAGCCTTCTACTTCTAATATGATAAACTACCCTAATATGGGCTATAATGCTTCTGGAGATTTGACATTTTATCAAGGAGAAATGTATATGGCTTCTACTCAAAATACTTTAGTCAAAATCATTCCCAATAACCCATCAGCAAATGAGGTTTTTATTGATTTTTCTAGTGCTAATGCGGTTATTTATGGGATAGTCAGCTATGTAGATGGTTGCAATGTTCAAACCTATGCTCTTTCCAACGATTTGCCTTGTAAAATTTTTGAGATTGATTGGATAAACGCTTCATTTAATTATGTTTGTTCTATTCAACGAAGTGTATATGGTGGTGCTAGTCAATTTGAATTCAATGCCTCTGTTGATGCTATTTCCATTTTAGATACACTTATACAAGTGGATGGTTGTCAAGACCAAAATGCAGACCTGATTGTTCAAGCGGAAAGTATCAATGGTGATATTGATTATAGCTTAGATGGAAATAATTATATTGAAGATGGCATATTTGAGGATTTAAATTTTGGAAATTATACCCTTTATTTAATAGACGAAAGCAATTGTGAAAAGGTGATTCAAATATCTGTCCAAGCTCCCTCACTGAATGTCGACATTACAAGCACTAACGCTACTTGTGGTATTTCTAATGGCAGTATATTAATTAATCCTATTGGAAATGGAAATAATTTTCAATACAGTATAGACAATGGCAATACTCTATCTACTTCAAATTATTATGAGAATTTAAGTCCACAAGATTATTATATATATGTAATAGATGATAATGGTTGTGAATATACTGAAAGTATCAGTATTGAAAACCAAGCTTCTTTCGAAATCAATGATATTATTGTTCGCAATACTTCTTGCGATGAAGTAAATGGTTCTATTTTTATTGATATTAATACTAATAATAATCAAATTGAATATAGCTTAAACGGAAATAGTTTTCAAAGTGAAAATTATTTTACAAATCTAGAAGCTGGAGAATATTACTTGATTATTCAAGACCAAAATAATTGTTCTTATGAAAAAAACATAAACATATTAAGTAGTGAAGCAATAGAATTTATTTCTTCTTCTGTCATTCCACCTGATTGTGGTAAAAACAACGGACAAGTGATTATAGAAGGATTTGCTGGGGAAAATATTGATATTTTTTATCAGTTAGGCAATAGAACTACTAGAAATGGAGTATTTAATAATGTTGCTGCGGGTACATATCCTGCTTACTTCTTCACCTCAGATAGCTGTTTTTATTATATAGAAGACATCACTATAATTGAAGAATGTGAAATTTATATACCGAATGCTTTTTCTCCTAATAATGATAGATTTAATGATATTTTTCAAATATATGCTGCTGTTCCAATTGAGATTAAAGATATGTCTATTTTTGACCGCTGGGGCAATCTAGTATTTTTAAGAAATAATTTTTATTCTAATAATTTCAATGAAGGTTGGGATGGAAAAATTAAAGGAGAATATGCTAGTCCTAATGTTTATATCTATCATATAGTTGTTGTATTAAATGGTGTAGAAACCCATTTTTATGGCGATGTTACTTTACTTCGATAATTTATTTGTATTCGATGTTATCATACTTATTATATTATATCATTTTAAAACCATTATCAAAGCTACCGCTTTCTATACTGTATCAATTTTCGAATTTTTTATATTTAATAATATTTAAAATATTTTCATATAGAAAAAAAGTCGTCATTCAAAACCTTAGTAATTCGTTTCCTAATAAAAACACTGATTATATTAATGATATAACAAAAAAATTCTATTCTCATCTATGTGATTTAATAGTAGAAAGTATTAAGCTATCCTCTATGTCTGAAGAAGAAGCCGTAAAAAGATGCCAATGTATTAACCCAGAATTATTAGAAAACTATTATAAAGAAGGAAAAAGTATTATTTTGTGTTGTGGACATTATAATAATTGGGAATTAACGGGAGTATCTTTTGCGGCTCAGGTTCCTCACAAAATATTATGTATTTACACCCCCTTGAGCAATCGTTTTATGAATCAAAAGCTAAAATCTTCTAGAGAAAAATATGGTGCTTGCCTGATTCCAAAAAATGACATTAAAGAAGCAATTGCAAATAGCGATGAACCGTGTATCGTAGTATTTGGCACAGACCAAAATCCTTCTCCCAAAAGTAAAAAACTATATTGGACAGAATTTTTAAATCAAGATACTGCTGTTAACTTTGGAGCTGAAAAATATGCGAAAGATTATGACTTCCCTGTTTTAATGATGAAAATTAATAAAGTAAAAAGAGGTTATTACAATTTTGAATTCGAAGTGGTAAGTGAGCAGCCACGAGCAACTAGTCATGGAGAAATAACCAATAAACACACTCAAATTTTAGAAAATCAAATTAAGCATCAAGCAGAATTTTGGCTTTGGTCTCATAAAAGGTGGAAAAGAAAAAGAGTTAATCCCCAAAATATCTAATCAAAGGTCTCCCTAATAGGTCTGGAAAATTGGGCGAAATTGAAACTATAGTATCCTCCCCTACCAATTTAAATGAATATTCATAAGCCCTATTTTTAAATTCTTCTTTATCTTCTCCATAAGGAATCATTTGTAAAGAAAGTATCCCATTTTCAATATTTCCAGAGATGACCTCATAATCATTAATCACTTTTGATTTCCCATCAAACAAAGCAAAATAGCCACTTACAGAAGATTCATTAATTGAAAACTCTAACCTAAAGGAAGATTGAACTAATTGTTGACCAAGACTATCAGATTCAAATACTTCTATAAATGATCTCGAATAAGCATAATCTCCTTGATTAAGCGTTTGTTTTGGTGATTTTTCAAATTTATTGCCCTCTGTTATCCAATCACTTTCTTTTTTAATTTTCCATTGATTATCTATTAATTGAAAAACTAAAAATGAAGGAATAATTTTAGTTCCAATGACCTTATCAAAAGAAACAATCCACTCATAATTAAATGAATCATTATTAATATAATAAACCTGAATTTGTTTGATTTCTTGATGATAACTAGGTCTAGAATCTAACCATTTCTTTTTTAGAAGAATACAAGAGTCTAAAGAAATATCATCTAAATAAATAGTAGGATTTTGGATGTATTTATTCTTTAATAAAGAATATTCTTTATTATTAATATGATTATTCCATTCCTGAGTTCTTAATTTAATCGAATCTGTCCAAATTAAAAAATCACGTTTAGATAAATTATCTTCTATATTATTAATACTAGAATTTAAATCATTACGATTAGGAGAACCTAAATCCCAACAAGAAAGATGGCAAAACAAGATTAGCACAAATAACAACCTCATCATTTAAAAGTAATTAATTTTTAGATTATGAATTATTATACTCTTATTTCAAAACCATAATTTCTATAATTTCTCCAGCATCATTTCTTTTAACTTGAAATTGTTTTCCAAGCATATTAGGATTAGCTCCTGGAGGACCTTCAACTGCTTCAGTTTCTAACATTCCCTCTGGAATTTTAACAATTATTTCTTTTTCTTGTGGCATATTACTAATTCTAATATGGAATTTTTCTCCTTTATTATCTGAAAAATAATAATCAGTTGAACCCGCATACACAGTAGCCGATTCATAAGTTACCAGTTCTATATTTTTCTTTTCTTTTAAAGGATTTATTTCTTCTGGTTTTTTAGGTTCTTTTTCTATATTATCATAAGATTGCGGCACATTTTCATTTTCAGGGATTACTCCGCTTTTTTCTGTTGGGTTACAATTAAAGTTTAAAGCAATAAAACTTACTGCAATTACTAATAATATTATTTTTTTCATTTTTATTTTTTTTATAAAAAAATAAAAAGAGTATCTTTTTCAATTGATACTCTTTTTATTTATTCATTCTATATATTTAAAGTAATATTTTATCTCATTAAAGCTATATCTCCTTTTCTTACTTCTTCAACTCCATTCACTCTTGCTCTAATCATATACACATAAATATCAGAAGGCATTGGCTTACCATTATAAGTCCCATCCCAACCAGGAGTACTTACTCCATCATAAACCATTTCGCCCCATCTATCAAATATTTTCATTTCTAATAATTCTACAGCAGGATCATTAGTTGCAATATAGAAATGATCATTTAAGTTATCATTATTAGGTGTAAAGATGTTAGGCACTTCAAATACCCCTTGAATAACAATAACCGTAATATCTAAAATATAGACACATCCTTCTGGAGTAGTAACTGTAACCGTATAATAAGTACTTTGAACTGGATTCACTGTTACTATGTCATTACCTACTGGATTATCTCCTACATTGGCTTGCCAATCAAAGGTAGAACCTGCAGGAGCACCAGATACTTGTAAATCAACATCTGTTCCCGCTACCACTTCACCTGTTGGACTAGCTGTTAATGTCATTGTAGGAGTTTGTACAACATCAATAAAGATTACATCATTAACTGTACATCCTTCTGGAGTAGTGTATATTACCTCAAAGCTCGTATTTGTCGTTGGATTAGTTACAATAGAAGGACCATTTCCTACTACAGCACCATCTTCATTTAACCACTCATAAGAACCTCCAGATGGGAATCCATCAGCCGTAAGTGTTGGCCATTCACCTGGACAAATTGTCTGATCTGGTGAAACTGTCATAGTTGGCACTTGCACTTCCACCATTACAGTTGCTGTTTCTACACAAAGACCATTTGATGCTTCCACAGTATACACTGTAGTTACTGAAGGCGATACTGAAGGTACACCAGAAGTAGGTTCAGTCAAGGTAGCATCACTAGGAGATGCTGTCCAAGAATATGTAGTACCAACTGCTTCTACAACACCAATCATTACAAATTCACCTGGGCAAATTGTTTGATCCGTTGCTACTTGGTATTCTGGACTTTCATCAACTTGAAGAGTAAACTCATCAGTTGCTGTACAACCACTAGCATTAGTAACCGTTACTGTATAAATACCATCCATATTTACTGAAATCGTTTGGGTATTTGCTCCACCAAAAGACCATTCATAAGAAGCATAGCCCGTACCCGCATCTAGAGTAGCATTATCTGTATCACAAATATTAGAAGGTCCCATAATAGTTACAGGAGTAATCCCTTGAGCTTGTCCTACGACTACTGAAGTAGTAGTTTGACATGAATTATCATCGGTAATAGTAACGATATAAGTTCCGCCTGTTAAACCAGTTGCTGTAGCAGTGGTTTGACCATTAGCATCACTCCAAACATATGTATAATCAGTTGCAGCAGTTCCACCTGTTACACTTACTGTAGCTACACCATCACCACCTGCACAACTTTCAGCACTTACCTCAGAAGCTGTTGCCACTAAAGCATTTGGTTCTGTAATCTCCACTGTCGCAGTAGCTGGACATAAATTATCATCTGTAACAACAACTGTATATGTACCAGCTGATAGTCCAGTTGCAGTAGCACCTGTTTGAATAGGGAATACACCCCATACATATGTATAATCAGACGCTACCGTACCACCAGTAGCAGTAACTGTTGCTTGTCCACCATTACCACCATTACAAGAAACTGAAAAGTCTTGAACAATATTTAAAACGATTGGTGTAGGTTCACCAATTGTAACAGTAGTAGTAGTCATACAGTTATTATCATCAGTAACGGTAACTGTATATATACCGGCAGATAAACCAATTGCTGTTGCTCCAGTTTGTCCAAGGGCGTCACTCCATAAATAATTATATCCAGATGCAGCTGTTCCACCCATTGCTGTTACTGTAGCTTGTCCATCAATACCTCCATTACAAGAAACGCTTTGATCTTCTACTGCCGTAGAAGTCAATTCAAGTGGTTCATTAATTACAACAGAAGTAATGGTCTGGCAAGAATTATCATCTGTAACGGTAACTGTATAAGTACCCGCAGTCAAACCCGTTGCAGTAGCAGTCGTTTGACTATTAGCATCACTCCATAAGTAGGTGTAATCAACAGCTACAGAACCACCAGTTGCTGAAACTGTTGCTTGACCATCACTTAATCCATTACAACTTACGGACATATCTTCAGTAGCCATTGCACTCATTGATGTTGGTCCCATTATAGTAATACTAGCTGTTGCCATACACATATTATCATCTGTAACGGTAACAGTATATGTACCTGCAATTAAACCTGTAGCAGTAGCTGTCGTTTGACCACTAACATCACTCCATATATAAGTATAATCAGTCGCAACTGTACCTCCCATTCCTGCTACAGAAGCAGAACCATTAGGACTTATACAATCTAATTGGTCTTGAACTAAAGTAGTAGTAGCAGTAAGCATCATTGGTTGAGTTATTTCAACTGTAGTAGTAGCCATACACATATTGTCATCCATAATTGTCACCGTATATATTCCCGCTGACAATCCTGAAGCAGTAGCTGTCGTTTGACCACTAACATCACTCCACATATAAGTATAATCCACAGCTACAGAACCATTCATTCCACTAGCTGTAGCTTCGCCATCATTTCCACCATTACAACTAACTGATTGATCTTGCACCGCACTTGCCGTCATCGCTAAAGGTTGTGTAATCTCAATAGTTGTTGTTACCGAACATGAGTTGTCATCCGTTACTGTCACTGTATAAATTCCTGCTGATAAGCCTGTAGCAGTAGCAGTAGTTTGACCACTAGCATCACTCCACATATAAGTATAATCTACAGCTACAGCACCACCCATCGCTGTTACGGTAGCTTCGCCATCACTTCCTGCATTACAACTGACCATCTGGTCTTGTACTGCATTCGCTGATAAAGATGAAGGACCAGTAATAGATATACTTGCTGTTGCTGTACACATATTATCATCAGTTACAATAACAGTATAAGTTCCTGCAGTTAAGCCTGTAGCAGTTGCTGTAGTTTGACTATTCGCATCATTCCATAAATAAGTATAATCTACAGCTGCTGTTCCACCCATTGCAGATACTGTTACTGAACCATCTGGAGTAACAC
>JAHDBK010000626.1 GCA_020630455.1 Saprospiraceae bacterium | reverse complement strand
GCTCGGTTTCTAATAATAACTTTAAACAACTTCAGTATTTATTAGAGAATAATGAACTTATTCTTTATTTTTTTCATTTAGACATATATATTTGTTCACATTAATAATAAAATAAATAAGTAACCATGAGTTTGGAAACTAAAGTAATGACAGCCCTAAAAGAGGCAATGAAAGCAAAAGACGATGCTGCAAAAAGAGGAATTAGAGCCATTAAGTCGGCTATATTATTGGCCAAGACAGATGGTAGTGGAAAGGAATTGGACGAAGCAGGAGAAATCAAATTACTACAAAAATTAGTAAAACAAAGAAAAGATTCTTTGGCAATTTATCAAGAGCAAGGTCGCGACGATTTAGCGGCTATAGAAATAGAAGAAATTGAGGTGATTGAGCGATTTTTACCTCAACCATTGAGTGAAGATGAATTGAAGTCTCTTTTACAATCTATAATTGATGAAACGGGTGCATCTTCTATGAAAGATATGGGTAAAGTCATGGGCTTAGCCAATCAAAAAGTAAAAGGAAGAGCAGATGGAAAAACAATTTCTACTATGGTGAAACAAATGTTATCATAAGGGGAATTTTTATCCATTATTATAATTCAAATAAAAAAAAAGATAAAGAGTATTCTTTATCTTTTTTTTATTTATAAATATTTATTGTTCAAAAGCAAACTGAACGATATTTGCTCCCATTTCTAGAGCTTTTCTTCTAACGGATTCTGGGTCGTTGTGTACTTCTTGGTCTTCCCAACCATCTCCCAAATCACTTTCATAAGAATAGAAACAGACTACTCTACCTTCGTAAATTAATCCAAATCCTTGAGGCGATTTATCATCGTGTTTGTGAATTTTGGGCAAACCGTTAGTAAAGGTGAATTTTTGTTTATAAATAGGATGGTCGAATGGTAATTCTACAAAATCAAGCTCTGGAAACACTTTTTTCATTGCAGGTCTTACGAATGGATCCATACCATAATTATCATCTATATGCAAAAAGCCTCCAGAAAGGAGGTAAATTCTCAAGTTTTCTGCTTCAGCATCTGAAAACACGACATTACCATGCCCTGTCATGTGTACAAATGGATAATTAAAAAGGTTAGCATTTCCTACTTCTACTGTTTCGTAATCTTTTTCAAAATTAGTCCCTAGGTTTTTATTACAAAAATCAGCTAAATTTGGCAATGCAGTAGGATTAGCGTACCAATCCCCTCCACCTTGATATTTTAAAAGTGCTAATTGCATGTGGTTTTCGGCTTCATACTGAAAAGCACTTATTATAAAGCTTAATAAAAAGAGTGGTATTATTAAATATTTATTCATTAATTCAATATTATTAAAAATAATTTATTTACAAATATAATAGATATTAAGTAGTAAGACA
>JAHDBK010000132.1 GCA_020630455.1 Saprospiraceae bacterium | reverse complement strand
ACTTGACCACTAAAAGTAAATTTTTGATGATTAAAATCAAAACACATTCCATCAAAATGAGGTAAAGTACTACCCAAAACTAATGGAATAAAATGATCTTCAGCCATAGCTGCTTGTACTAATTCCAAAGAATAGGTACTTGAACTTTGATTAATTTTTTCAATTGTGTCGGTATCAATAACTTGAAGTAATTTATGGTCTGTCCAACCAACATATCTATCAAATGTATTTCTAATTTTTAACCAAGTACCTTTTTTATCTATGATTTCAACGGTCTCACCAAAGAGCAATTGTGTTACCATTTCTGACTTGTCAGAAACATTACTCCTAACTGGAGCAACGGAGACTTGGCATATTTGAATTTCCATGTTTTTATTGATTAATATCACAAAAGTAATGATACAAGTAATATTTAAAGCGAAATTTAGTTATATTATTGCTAAAAAGATGTATTTTTTGTATAAATCTATCAACTTGGTTTTATTTTTGTGAGAACTAAAATTAAAAAATAAACAATGAAGCACTTTTTTACATTTGCTTTTATCATTATAAACATTATAGCTTTAAAGGGACAAGATAAACACTTTACCCAATTTTATGCTTCTCCGATGACTGTAAATCCAGCCTTGACAGGTGCTTTTGATGGAAAGTATAGAATAGGTTTTGCTTATCGTGACCAATGGAGAGGTGCTTTAGATAACCCTTTTATCACTTATGCCGCTTCACTTGATTTGAGATTTGATATTGGCTCAAGGCGTACTTTTAGAGATGCTGTATCTGGTGGACTGGTTTTCTTTTCTGACAGAGTAGGTACTATTGATTTTAATACGAATCAAATGGCTTTTGCGGGTGCTTATCACAAAGCATTAGATAGATTGAGTACTCAATATTTGTCTTTAGGTATAAAAATTGGATTTACTTCTAGAAATCTAAATTATGCTACCTTTAGTTTCCAAGACCAATTCAATGGTATCAATGGATATACTCTAGCTACTGAAGAAGAATTACCCGCTAATAATTTTTCATTTATGGATATGGCAACTGGAGTGTATTATACAATAAGTCCAGCTAAAAAAACAAGCTACTATGCAGGTTTAGCAGTACACCATTTCAATGTTCCAAATGCCTCTTTCTATAAAGATGAAGAAGATGCTTTAGTACATAAATTACATGTAAAGTATAATTTGCACCTAGGAGCAAGATTGCCTTCTGGTGAAAAGTATCAAATATTCCCTAGGATAATGGCTACTCTTCAAGGACCTCACTTCCAACTTGATGCGGGGGCTAATTTAAGAATAGCAATGAATAGGTATGGTAATAAAGCCTTACATGTAGGTACTTGGTTTAGACCTGTAAGATATAACGAAAGCATGAGCTTGGATGCAATTATTTTCTTAGTAGGATATGAAATCGAAAATATTATTTTTGGTTTAAGTTATGATTCTAATATGAATAGTATTGCTAATTATGGTAAAGCTCATGGAGCATTTGAGTTTTCTGTAATGTATTTAGGAGAATATGAAAACGAAACTATACTTTGTCCTACTTTTTAATTTTGTTTATTAAATTATAAAGAAATTTCTTTATAATTTAATGCCTTTAACATAAACATCTTTTATTAATCTACTACCAAAAGAATAAGGTAAATAAGCAATAGAAGGAATGGCTTCTGTAATAAAAAAGTCAGCATCCTTGCCTTTACTAATACTTCCATGACTATTTTCTAATCCCATAGCTTTAGCACCATTGATAGTAGCTGCATTGATCGCTTCTTCTGGTGTCATTCTCATTTTTATACAAGCTAATGACAATACAAAAGGCATATTGCCTGACGGAGTTGAACCAGGGTTGTAGTCTGTCGCTAATGCAACAGGTAAACCCGCTTCTATTATTTTACGGGCAGGAGGAAAATGGTCATTAATAAAAAAAGGAGCCGATGGTAATAAGCAAGGCATTGTTTCTGAACTTTTTAGACTTTCAATCTCTTCATCATTCAAAACTTCTAAATGATCTACGGATAAAGCACCATGCTCAACACTCGCTTGGATTCCTCCCATACAATTGAATTGATTGGTGTGAATTTTGGGAACTAAATCATACTTTGCTCCTGCTTCCATTATTTGTATGGTTTCTTCAACAGAAAAAGCGACTTTTTCACAAAAAACATCTATATAATCTGCTAATTTTTCTTTGGCAATATTGGGCAACATTTCATTAATAATTAAATCAATATAGCCTTGTCTATTTTCTTTGTATTCTAAAGGAATAGCATGAGCACCCAAAAAAGTAGATTTAATAGTAAACGGTGTATTTTCTTTTAATCGCTGAATAACACGCAAGATTTTCAATTCACTCTCAACAGTCAAACCATAGCCACTTTTTATTTCAATAGCAGTTGTTCCCATTGATGCTACTTCGTATAATCTTTTCAAACTTTGTTCATACAATGTTTCTTCATCTGTTCCTTGCAATCTTTTTGCAGAATTCAAAATACCTCCTCCTTGTTGAGCAATTTCTTGATAAGTAAATCCCTTAATTCTCATCTCAAACTCTTTCTCTCTACTACCAGCAAAAACCAAATGAGTATGAGAATCACACCAAGCAGGGAATACGTAACCACCCTTAGCGTCTATAGTCTCTATATTTTTATTTTGACAATCTTTTTCTTCACCAAAATCTGCTATTTTTCCATCTTTTAATAACAAAAATCCTTTATTTATACAAGGAAGATGATTCATTTCGCTACCCTTCACTACAGATGTTAATTCTTCTCTTACTTGTACTATTTTGCCAATATTTTTAATTAATAACATAAGGAATTGAATTCAAATTTTAAATAAAAAATTAAAATTAGCTATTTTTGGAAATTGGTAGGTTCTTTTTTAAAGTTTTTATATATAAATGAATAATCATATTAAATTTTTCTTTTTATTATTAATAATCATATTACAAATGACTTCTTGTAAAATACCTGAAGTAATTGATAAGGTAGAAGAACCTGCTGTGCAAGAATTAGAACCTAATGCAGAATATACATTGATTAAAAAATGGGACATCAATGCCAAAATAATCCATACAGATAAATTGCTCAATGCTTATTTGGTTACTGAAAATAATGAGTTGATTAAATATAATCAAGAAGGAAAAGAATTATTTAGATATTCAGATTATGAATTGGGAAATATCACCCATTTAGATTGTCAAAACCCTTTCAATATCTTAGTTTATTATGGCGATTTTCAAACCATTATTATTTTAGATAATAGATTATATCCTACACATCAAGTAGAACTTTACGAAACCAATAGCCCTCAAGTCAAAACACTCTGTGTAAGTAATGACCAAAATATATGGCTGTTTGATGAGGTTAATGCACAATTAAAAAAAATCAATCAAAAAGGTGAAATAGTTTTTGAAAGTCCTTTAATGCATCAAATGATGGAAGATGAAATCACACCTGATTTTTTATTAGAACACAATGAGCAAATTTATGCAGCAGATAAGGATTTAGGTATTTTTGTTTTTGATAATTTTGGTAAATATTTGTATAAGGAAAGTCAAATAAATACAGATAAATTCCAGCTCATAGATAATATATTTATTTACTTGTACCAAAACACAGCTAATTTGTATAATTCTAGGCAATCAATATCAGAACAAATAGTTCTTCCTAAGGATTTGAATGGGATTATTGATATGAATATTCAAAAAAATCAAATGTATATCATAGATAAAAATACTTTTAGAATTTATACATTTGTAAAAAATAATGATTAAAAATGAGGTTTTTAGTTTATATAGCATTGTTGTATTTAGTGTATAGGACATTTTTTAGACCATCAAAAAGATTGAGACATCCGAATGATAATGGTCCTCGTCAATCTTCTAATTCAGATAGACAAAAAGGAGAATATATTGATTACGAAGAAGTAGAATAATATTCTATAAACCTCCATATTGACTCTATTTGAGAGGCATTCTTAATGAAAAGAAACGAAATAATATATAAAACAATCACGCATCCATTTTTTGTATTTCCTTTATTAATTATTTTATTAATTGCAGGAAATGGAGCTGTTCCTTTAACTGACCAAGACGAAGGAGCTTATGCCCTCATTTCAGCACAAATGGCAGAAACAGGTGATTATATCAACCAAGATGCTACTTGGTCTGAAATACACCGAAAACCACCACTTCATTTTTGGTTGATTGCCAAAAGTATTCAAATCTTTGGACAAGATGAATGGGTGATTAGATTAAGCACCGTGTTTTTTGCTTGGTTGACCTTGCTCATCATTTATTTATATGGTAGAAATATTTATCACGAGCGAATTGCCTTGACAGGTACTATCATAACAGCCACGTGTTTTCTTTTTCCTATATATGGAAAATTAGCATTTACTGATGGAACATTACTGTTTTTTCAAACTTGGGCAGCATTTTCCCTGATGTCTTTGATGCAATCAGGTAAAATAAAACATGCCATTACTTTTTGGATAGCCTTTGGATTAGGTGCTTTAGTTAAAGGTCCTCCGATAATCATTTTTACAGGTATTTTTGGATTGTTACTTTTATTATTTCATTATCAAAGAAAAACTTTAATTCGTTTACATCCTTGGTTTTTTCTTCCTCTCGCTTTAGCTCCAATATTATATTGGGGATACGAGTATTGGCAGAGAGATGGAGGTAAAACTATTACATGGATGCTGGATTGGTATGTTTTTAAAAGAGCAAAAGGTGAAGCGGTTATTCATAATCAAAAAGGATATCCAGGTACTTATTTCTTAATGTTTGCTTTTGCTTTTATGCCCTATTTTAGGTATTTTTTACCAGCGGTTTGGGAAGGAATAAAAGGCTTATTTTTAAGAAGAAAAAATCCAGAATTCTTAATGCTTGCCATTTGGCTAGTTGCAGGTTGGTGGATATATGAATTAATTCCTAGTAAATTACCATCTTATGTATTGGCTAGTGTTCCTGCTATTGCATTATTGATGGCACATGAAATGATTTCATTATCTGATAAAAAAATATTTTCTACAGGTTTAAAAGCATTATCAGTAATTGAAATACTTATTAATTGTGGATTAGTAGCTTTAGTTTATTTCTTTGGTAGGGATTATGCAGATGAAGAATTGGTTGCTCTTTTGAGTTTAATTTTCTTATTTTTACCATTAGCTTCTATTACGAGCTTTATCCAACAATTAAGAAAACACTTTACTTTATCTATTTACTTTCACTTGATTTTTGTCGGTGTTTTTTGGCTTATGTTAGCCATAGTTGCCTATCCAAAAATAGGAACATATTGGGATGGATACAGAACAACTGCTCAACATATTCAAGATAATAATGATGACTCATCCAAGGAAGTACATTTAGAAAGATTAAAAGGAACGCCTCCTAGTTTGGTATATTATTTAAAATACTTTGCTGATAAAAATGTAAGCCTTTCTTCTTCTTGGTTTGAAACCATGCAAAAATACGAAAAGTCTGAAAATTTCATTGCGGTAGTTCCTCCTACATCTAAAGATACCATTGCTACATTCCACGAAATTGATTTCAAACATCAAACCCTTATCCAAATTGATAGTGGTAATAATGACCTAATAGGCTTTTATATTTTTAATAAAAAAAAGAAGTAAATTACAATACAAATGAATGATTTTTTTATATTAAAAAACGATACTTTAGAAGTAAAAATACTTCGTAAAGGAGCTGAACTTTGTTCTGTTAAAAATAGTAATGACTTTGAATTTATTTGGCAAGCAGGTGAGGCATGGAGAAGATATGCACCCAATTTGTTTCCTGTGGTGGGTAGCTTGCTAGATTATGAATATGAGTATGAAGGGAATATGTATCCTTTGGAACATCACGGATTTGCTAGAGATTTAGATTTTGATGTTTATTTTATTAATGATAACAAAATCTCTTTATTATTGAAACAGAACGAGCATACTTTAAAACGATATCCATTTGATTTTGAATTATATATTGACTATGAATTAGAAAATAATTCTCTAAAACAAACTTTTAAAGTTATTAATAATAATACCAAAGAAATGCCTGTTTCTTTTGGAGGGCATCCAGCCTTTGCTGCTCAACCCGTTCATGAATATCAAATTCATTTTTCCCAAAAAGAAACCAATCTTTCTAATCGTTTGGAAGGTCCTTATATTGGTGAAAGAATGATAGAAGTGATTCAAGGAAATACGATTCAATTAACTAATGATATTTTTAATGAAGATGCCTTAATTTTTCAAAGTTTAAAATCTAATTTCGTAGAATTAGTACACATGCATTCTAACCATAAAGTACGAGTCAGTTTGGATGAATTTCCATACTTGGGTATTTGGTCAAAACCACAAGCAGATTATGTTTGTATTGAGCCATGGCAAGGGTTAGCTGATTTTGTTAATCACAATAAAAAAATATTGGATAAGAAAGGCATTTATATGTTAACTCCATCAACAACATTATGCAAATCATTTACTATGGAATTTTTTCAATAAAACCTAAAAATTACAAATTGACATAAGATTAAGACAAATTGTCATAAAAATTGGAATGGAACGCATTTTGACTAAAGGAGAATAAAACTAAAATAATATCAATCATGCAAAAAGGACAAATTTCAGTTCAAACGGAAAATATCTTTCCGATTATCAAGCAATTTTTATATTCAGATCAAGAAATATTTTTAAGAGAATTAATCTCCAATGCTGTTGATGCAACAACAAAATTGAAAGTTTTAGCGTCAAAAGGTATTTTTAAAGAAGAAATAGGTGACACAACTATCGAAATTATTCTTGATAAAGATGCTAAAACTTTAACTATTAGAGATAAAGGTATTGGTATGACAGAAAGCGAAGTAGAAAAATACTTGAATCAAGTAGCTTTTTCTGGGGCTTCTGATTTTTTGAAAAAATATAAAGATGAATCAGGTATCATCGGACACTTTGGTTTAGGCTTTTATTCTGCTTTTATGGTTGCTGATAAAGTAGAATTTGTAACTAAATCTTATAAAAAAACACCTAAAGGAGTTACTTGGACTTGCGAGGGTAATCCTGAATATACTCTAGAAAATAATAAGAAAAAAGAAAGAGGAACAGATGTAGTTCTTCATATCAGTGATGATGCAACAGAATATTTAGAAAATAATCGTATTCAAGAATTATTGGATAAATATTGTAAGTTTTTACCTATTGAAATTCAATTTGGTACTAAAACACAACAGATTCCAACAGGAGAAGGAGAAGATGCCGAAACGAAAGAGTTCGAAGTTCCAAACATCATCAACAACCCAAACCCTATCTGGAAGAAAAAACCATCAGAATTAACTGATGAAGACTATATTTCATTTTATAATGAATTATATCCTTTCTCTCAAGCACCTTTATTTTGGATTCATCTCAATATAGATTATCCTTTTAATCTAACAGGAATTTTGTATTTCCCTAAATTGAATAATTCATTAGAGGTTCAAAAAAATAAAATCAAATTATATAGCAATCAAGTATTCATTACCGATGATGTAAAAGAAATCGTACCAGAATTCTTAACATTATTACATGGTGTGATTGATTCGCCAGATATTCCGCTTAATGTTTCTCGTTCTTATTTGCAAGCAGATAGAAATGTAAAGAAAATCAGTTCCTACATCACTAAAAAAGTAGCAGACAAACTGAACGATATGTTCAAAAAAAATAGAGAAGATTTCCAAACAAAATGGACGGACATAGCTCCTTTAGTCAAATACGGAATGATAACTGATGAAAAATTTTATGATAGAGCATTCAAATTTGCTCTTTTGAAAAATACAGAGCAAGAATATTACACAGTAGAAGAATACAAAGAAAAAATTAAGGAAAATCAAACGGATAAACACAATAAAATTATTGCGATTTATTCTAATACTCCTACTGAACACGATAGTTTTATCCAAGCAGCCAAAGATGAAAGTTATGATGTATTATTAACAGATAACATGATTGACAATCACTTTATGCAACAATTGGAATATAAGGGAGGTGAAATGACCTTTGTTAGAGTAGATTCGGATACTGTTGATAACTTAGTTCAAAAAGACATCAAGAAAGAATCAGTTTTAAGTGAAGAGCAACAAAATAGCGTTAAAGATTTATTCGCTCAACAAATCAATGCTTCAACTGCAACGGTCGAAGTAAAAGCATTATCTCCTGAAGCTTTGCCTGTTATGATTACTAAATCTGAGTTCATGCGTAGAATGAAAGAAATGCAATCTCTTCAAGGTATGGGTGATGCTTTTCCAGATAATTTTAATGTGATTGTTAATAGTAACCATCCTTTGATTGCTGATAAATTATTATCTTTGGAAAACGAAGAAGAAAAGGGTAATTTAACTCAACATTTATATAATTTGGCATTATTGAACCAAAATATGTTGAAAGGTGCTGATTTGACCAATTTTATTAAAAAAAGTGTCGAATTTTTGAAATAGATTTATGGTAAATTATAAAGAATATTTTTTATAATTATAATAAAAATAAAAAAAGAGATGCAAACTTGTTTGTATCTCTTTTTTACTTAGAGTATGTTTAAAAATTTATCACAATGAGAATCAATAGATTGAGGTTTTGGC
>JAHDBK010000131.1 GCA_020630455.1 Saprospiraceae bacterium | reverse complement strand
ATATCATTAAAAAGACAATTTAGCTATAATCAATTTTTTGTAATAACGTCTAATAATAAAGAATTTTCTTTATTATTTGCTTGTTGGTTTTATCTCAAAATATCAAAATACTATGTCTAAAATTCAAATTAAATCGGCTCTTATATCTGTCTTTCACAAAGATGGAATCGATGCAATCGCTAAAAAATTACACGAATTAGGTGTGGAAATTATTTCAACAGGAGGAACACAATCTTATATAGAAAAATTAGATATTCCTGTAACTGCTGTAGAGTCTTTGACGGACTACCCTTCTATTTTGGATGGTAGAGTAAAAACCTTACATCCTAAAGTTTTTGGTGGTATTTTGGCAAGAAGAGAGGCTTCACACTTAGGGCAGTTGGAACATTATAATATTCCCGAAATTGATTTGGTAATAGTCGATTTGTATCCTTTTGAAAAAACAGTAGCCTCAACAGATGATGAAGCAAGTATTATTGAAAAAATAGATATAGGAGGTATCTCTCTTATTAGAGCTGCCGCCAAAAATTATAAAGATGTTACTATCGTTCCTTCTGTGGAAGACTATGCCTATTTAATGGAGCTTTTGAATGCTAATAATGGTAGTACTTCTATCGAAGAACGCAAATATTTGGCAATGCGTGCTTTTGCCGTTTCTTCTCATTATGATGTTGCCATTCATAACTATTTTAATAAAGATTTTAATGATAATTATTTTAAAAAATCATATCACCAATCACAATCTTTGAGGTATGGAGAAAATCCACACCAATCAGCCGTTTTTTATGGTGATTTAGAAAATATGTTTGAGCAATTGCACGGTAAAGCATTGTCTTACAATAATCTAGTAGATGTAGATGCTGGAGTGAATTTAATGAGAGAATTTAAAGACGATAATCCAACATTTGTTATTATTAAACATACCAATGCTTGCGGTATAGCTACTAGAAATAATATACATCAAGCATGGACTGATGCCCTCGCTTGTGATAATATTTCTGCCTTTGGAGGAATACTCGTAAGCAATAGAACAATAGATGAAAAAACAGCTAACGAAATTAATGCTATTTTTTATGAAATTTTAATAGCTCCTGATTATGATTCAAATGCCTTAGAAATACTCAAATCAAAGAAAAATAGACGTATTTTAAAGATAAAAGACTTCTTCGTGCAACCTAAGTCATATAAATCTTTACTAAATGGAGTGATTGAACAAGATAGCGATTTAGTGATTGAAGGAAGGTCTCAATTTGAAGCAATAACAGAAGCAAAGGCTGATGAAAGAATGTTATCTGATTTAGAATATGCTAATAAATGTGTGAAACATGTCAAATCTAATACTATTGTATTGGTTAAAAACCAACAAATGATAGGGATGGGCTGTGGTCAAACTTCAAGAGTAGATGCTTGTAATCAAGCAATTTTAAAAGCGAGACAATTTGGCTTCGATATAGAAGGAGCAGTAATGGCGTCCGATGCCTTTTTTCCATTTCCAGATTGTGTAGAAATTGCACACAAAGCAGGAGTGGTCGCAGTCGTTCAACCAGGAGGTTCAATTAAAGATAATTTAAGTATTAATTATTGTAATGAGAATGCTTTAGTTATGGTGAAAACAGGCGTTAGACATTTTAGACATTAATAATAAAGAGTATTTAGTATAAAGTATAGAGTAAATAGATGATAATAAAGAACTTTCTTTATTATTTGTGTTAAAATATAATTTTTTATTGAATTTTTTGAAAAATAAAAATAGAGCAATTTTAGCCATTGATATTGGCAATACGAGGTTGAAAATGATGCACTTCAAAGGAAGTGAAATGTCCAATTATTTTAATATTAATAAAGATGATTTAAAGTCCTTTTTTTCTTATTTTAACAATAAAAAAATAGATGGAGTAATCTTGTCTTCTACATCAAATATTAATGATGAAATGGAGCTTTTTTTAGAAGAAAATTATCATTATATTAGACTGAAAACAGAGACTGAATTGCCACTGCAAAGTGTTTACCACACACCAAAAACTTTGGGTAAAGATAGGGTAGCAGGAGTAGTAGGAGCAAGAAGCATTTTTGAAGATAAAAATTGTTTGCTTATAGATGCAGGAACCTGTATTACTTATGACTTAATTAATAATAATGATGTATATTTGGGCGGCAATATCGCTCCTGGTATAGAAATGAGACTAAAATCGATGCATCATTTTACGGATAAATTGCCTAAAGTAAACAAGCAGCGATTGGATAGTGATAGGGGTTATAGTACAGAGTCTGCGATAAGAGCAGGGGCCGTTTGGGGAGCTATGATGGAGATTGAGGGTTTTGTGAGGAAATTTTCTTTTCAAATCCCTAATTTACAAGTAATTTTAACAGGAGGAGATGCCCCTTTAATCAATGAACTAATAAATAAAAATATAGCAAATTTAAGAATAGAACCACACTTGGTTTTAATAGGATTAAAAAAAATATATGAATATAATGTTGAAAAAAAATAAATACATAATATTACTTGCCTTTTTGGTTGGTTTTATGAATTTTGATGCTTTTTCTCAAACCAAAGAAAATGATCCATATTCTATTATTGGGGTGGGTAATATTTCAGACCAAAATTTTGCTTCTATTGCAGCGATGCCAGGTCTTTCAGCAACCTATCACGACCCTTATTTTATAAATATTAATAATCCTGCCGCAAGTGCCTTCTTGTCTCAAGCAGCATTTGAATTAGGAGGGAATTATCAATTCAAGTCAATGAAAACACCTTTGGCTAGTGATAATGTCAACTTAGGTGGATTGTCTTATTTATCATTAGGTTTTCCTTTATTTAATACCGTAAATGAACAATTCGCTCGTAAAAAAAGACCTTATAGTTTAGGAATGACCTTTAGTTTAACACCTTACGCATCAGTTGGTTATGATTTGAGGGAAGATTACACTATCGTAACAGAATCTTTGGATACTATTACAAGTACTTTTCAAGGAACAGGGGGTTCATATAAACTACAATGGGGCAATTCCTTTAGGTACAAAGGCTTGTCCGTCGGATTGGATGTTGGCTATTTATTTGGGCAAACAAGCTTTGAACATTGGGATTATTTCCTAGATGTAGATGATGAATATAGAAATCGTTACCTTGAACAAACGGCTGTCGGAGGATTTATCTGGAAAGCAGGGGCAATTTATGAATACCTGCTTCCAACAAAAGTAGAAATTGAAGAGGATAAAATCAAAATAGATAATTCGGGTAGGACTAGAATTACTCTCGGTGTTCATGCTAATTCTAATTATAATATTAATACGAATTCGGATATTCTAATAGAAAGACGACAATCCCTCGCAGGAGTACTTGTAGATGTAGATACAATGCAAAATGTTTCTGAAACAAAAGGCAAAATGACATTGCCCGCAGAAATAGCAGTAGGTCTCATGGTTTCAAAAGATATGAAATATAGGGTAGGCGTAGATTATACCATGACACAATGGTCTAATTATACCAATTCTGTAAATCCTCAAATACTTCAAAATTCTTACAAGATTGGTTTTGGAGCAGAGTATATTCCTAATATTAGAGGAATTAAATACCGCAATAGAATTAGATATAGAATTGGAGGCTTTTATAAAACTGACCCAAGGACGGTTGTTGGTACAAATCAATTTACACATGTAGCAGGGACATTTGGAGTAGGTTTGCCCGTAAAACCAAGTGCAGAGAACAGAAGATTGGTTTCTTTTGTCAATTTATCACTTGAAGCTGGACAATACGGAGACGAAGCTTTTCTAAAAGAAACTTATATTAAATTACACTTAGGATTTACCCTAAATGACAACCAATGGTTCTTTAAAAGAAAATATAATTAATGTTAATTTTTATTTAAAAACCAACAGAAGACATAGGAATAACCTTATATTTGAATTGAATTTAATAATTTTAGGTTTTAAAAATCAATAATAAAATGAATTTAAAAACTATTTACACAAAAATTTGCACCCTACTTTTACTAACAATTTTGACACAATCTGCATTTGCTCAATGTGAAACATGGAATAGTGCTTCTAACAAAGACGAATTGGAAAATACCCACATTTTTTATAAAGATGCTATTAAGCTAAATGATTATGCAAAAGCACTACCTCTTTGGGAAGATGTATTCTCTAAAGCTCCAGCAGCAGATGGTAAAAGAGCTTCTCATTATTCTGATGGAAGAGATATTATTAAAAATATTTATGCAAGTTCAGATGAAGCTAAGCAAACAGAACTTTTTGACCGATTCTTAAAATTATACGATCAAGAATACGAATGCTACCCTAAAGATAAAAATGGTAAAGACAAAAAAGGATACCTCCTTGAAAATAAAGCATATGAATTGTATTATACATTTAACTATGATAGAGATGTAATATTTGAAGCTTTACAAGGAGCTAAAGAAGTAAGTGGTAAAAATTTAGGATATTCAGTGATTTATCCTTTTGCAGATATCGCTACTATGTTCTTTACAGAAAAGAAACTAACCGCTGATGAAACAGTAGAAATTTATAATTATTTGAATGAAGTTTGCGACCATCAAATTAAAACTAATAAACAATTTTCAGCTTATTATCAACAACAAAAAGATTTGGCTAATGAGAGATTTGATGTAGAAAGCGATGCTTTATTTGGTTGTGAATATTTTACAAAAAAATTAAGAGCAGATTACGAAGCTAATCCTAACGATAGAAAAAATTATACAGACATCCATAGTATCCTTTGGAGTAAAGGTTGTACGGCTGAAAACAGCGATTTAATGGCAGAAATCCAACCTAAAATCGATAAGGATAAAGCGGCTGATTTTGCTGTTAAAAAAGCAGACTATGAAGCTAAAAAATCAGAATGGGAAGCAAATAACCCAGCATCTATGGCTGTAAAAGCTTACAAAGAAGGTAATTATCAAGAAGCTGTTACAAAATATCAAGAAGCTATCGACCAAGAAACAGATGCTACTAAAAAAGCAGATTATCACTATTACTTAGCAGTTACCTATGGTCGTAAATTAAACGAATACAGCAAAGCTAAAAAACATGCTAAAGAATCAATATCATTGAACCCTAACTCTGGAAAACCTTATATGCTTTTAGGTGATCTTTATGCTAAGAGTGCTAGAAGTTGCGGTAGCAATGCTTTTGAACAAAGAATGGTTATCTTAGCTGCTATGGACAAGTGGTATAAAGCCAAATCAGTAGACTCTGACCCAGAAGTTCAAGCAGATGCTAATAAGAAAATCTCAACTTATAGTGGTCAATATCCTGACAAAGAAATGTTACACATGAATGGTAAAAAAGAAGGAGATTATCACAACGTAGGTTGTTGGATTGGCGAGTCTGTAAAAGTAAGAGCTAAATAAAATAATCAATTTTTCGTAATAAGGTATAATAAAAAGGGAAATACTTAATTGAGAGTATTTCCCTTTTTATTTTTATAGCTTTTGATTTTTGGAATACTATCTTCATTTCCGTTATCAATGCTTTCATATACAAATTGAACACTGGGTTCTTGTTAATCAAAAACTACATCAACATTTACTACTTCTGTTTCGTTTTTTAATGGCTTAGACTCATCTTTAAATGGATGATATCCGCTTAAACATGTTAAAAAAAATAACAAATTTTAATATTAATGACCTCATATTTTTTATTTTAAAAATAATAAACTATATTTAATGTGAAAATGATATGTCTTATATAATATTTTAAGTAAATATCAATATAAATATACTATTTTTGACTAAGAACAGCAATATATCATATTATAAAAAAACATATCCTGTAATGGAATATTTTTACACCATTCAAGGTGAAGGAGTCTATCAAGGAAAGGCAGCCTATTTTATAAGGTTAGCTGGTTGTGATGTTGGCTGTGTTTGGTGTGACGTGAAAGAGTCTTGGGATAAGAATAAGCATCCCGATGTAAGCGTCCATAATCTAATAGATAATATCAAAGAATACCCAGTTGAAATAGTTGTTATTACAGGAGGAGAGCCCTTAATGTACGACTTGAAATATTTAACCTCAGTTTTAAATGATGAAGGCTATAGAACTCATATAGAAACTTCAGGAGCATATTCTTTATCAGGTCAATGGGATTGGATATGCTTATCTCCCAAAAAATTCAAGTTACCGAAAGAAGAAATTTATAAAAAAGCAAATGAGCTTAAAGTTATTGTCTATAATAAACATGATTTATTATGGGGACAAGAACTAGCAAATACTGTTAATAAAGATTGTGTGTTGACTTTTCAACCAGAATGGTCAAAAGAAAAAAAGATGATTCCATTGATTGTCGATTATGTGAAAAAAAATCCTAAATGGAAAATATCTTTACAAACACACAAATATATGGAAGTTCCTTAAAGGAATAATTGGGCTAATTTATTGTTAGCCAAATGGAATTAAAAAATTTAATATTATTGAAAAATAACATTTTGTTTTTATTATTTTAAATGTGAAATTTTATTTTTTGTATTAATGTTAAAAATATATAAAAACGAATTAGCGACTGTTTATAAATTTTTTAATTGAAAATCTTTATTCTTAAACAGTTTTGCTATATTTGTAAAAATGTATTTATGAAAGATTATGCCTTTTTTGTTGATTTATTATGAAAATGGCATCTTTTGTAAGCAAAAAAATGATTATTTGTATTTATTTTGCTTTTGAAGTAAGATAATTTAAATAATTAACGTTACTTAATTTTAAAAATCAAACTACAAGAAGTAGTTTAGATGCTTAGTTTAATTTATGTCAAATCTATATTGAATGAAAAGGCTACTTTTACTCACACTTACTTACTTTTTATTTTCAGCCGTTACTCTAATGGCTCAAACAAGTCCTTGTGATTGTGGAGCAGCAGGTGATTGTCCTGGAGCTACATTTGCAGATGAAACAACTGCAGTCGCAGCATATACCTGCGAAGATCCAACAAACATTCCTGCAAGTTCTAATTGTACAGACTTAACAAGTGAAAATATTCCAGCAGACGTTGCAGGAACTCATCAATTCTGTTATTCATATACAGTGCCAGCAGGAGGACAACAAATAGCACTAAACAGTCAGGTAGCTTTACCTCAAATTTCTGATTGTATAGCAAATTCTACTTTGACAAAGGAGATTTTCTTAGCAGGAAGTTGTGGAGCAGCTTTAACAGCAAATGATTATACTGCTTCTGGTTGGCCTATTTATAGCTTAGCCGCAGGTACTTACGAAATATGTACTACAGTTGACCCTGATGAGGTCACTTGTTGTGGACTTATAGAAGGAGTTTGTACATATGTTCATGAGGTATGTCCTGTTATTCAAACAAGTACAATAACTCCAGACCAATTAACTCAAACAGAATTCTGTCCTGGCGAATCTCTAACACTTGATGCAACTGGTATTAATTTACCAAATGGCGGAACTTTAGATTGGTATATTAGTACTACTTCTGGTTTTACTCCAGGTGATGCTTCAAGTTCTTTAATTGGACAAGGAGCAATTACAACAGCGCCTCCAGCTGCAGTGAATTCTTTAAATTGCATGAATTTAATTGGAGCATATGTTGATGCTTGTGGCACAGAAGCTAATAATGAATATTTAGTTTTCAGTACAGGAGCTGGTTTAGATAATGTAGATAATTTAAGTGTAGATTTTGACTCAGATAATAATGTAACAGCAGCAGATAATGATATTAATACAGGTGCATCTCCATGTGCTTGGCAAACCCCTTCAGCATCTTTAATGACTCAACTTCAATCAAGTGCTACTTGTGATAATACAAATGTAGTGGCATTAAACCCAGGGGATCCAATTCCTGCGGATGGAGTATTGGTTGTATTTACAAGTGCTTCAGCAGATTTAGCTTTTGATATAGATGCTATGTGTCAATCAGGTTCAACAGTATATGTTATTCAAAATGCTTGTACAAGAACAGTTGATGCATTTACTAATAATGCAACTCCAGGAGATAGAGAAACAATTGTCGTAGCACCAGGTTGTTCTGGTTGTACACAACAATTATCTTATGATAGAGGAAATGTAAGTGCTTCAGATGGAGCTTATCTTTATTTAGATTCTTCTACAGGTTTATGGGTTGAAAATAATAATGATGGTTGTGACCCAGCTTGGTCTAATATCCCTGCACCAAATGCAACATCTACATATACTATAGCTCAAGTATCTTATTCTATTCTAGATGATATGTGTAATGGCGGACCATACTATATAGCAGGTGTTGTTAATCCTGCTTCAACTAATTGTCCAGATATTTATACTGCAGAGTTTACAATAGATGTTATTTGTCCTGAACCAGTTATTGCAGAAACAGATATGTCTGGTACTACTGATGATGATAGTATGATTTGTGTTGGTGATTGTGCGGATTTATCAGTGACTCCTACCGTCGTTGGTGAAACCTACGAGTGGAGTGATGCTGCTCAAACAACTCAAACAATTCAAGTTTGTCCAGCTACTGCTGGTACATATACATATACAGTTACAGTAACAAATGCTTCTGGCTGTACAGAAACTGCTACCCATTCAATTGTGGTTGATGATGTACCAACGATAACAATAGTAGAGACAGATGTTTCAGGCGTTGCGAATGATGATGATATGATATGTTTAGGTGATGATGCGACATTAACTGCGT
>JAHDBK010000130.1 GCA_020630455.1 Saprospiraceae bacterium | reverse complement strand
ATGATAAAGAAATTTCTTTATTTTTTAAATAAAAAAACAGCTATGATTTATTTAGTCATAGCTGTTTTTTATTATTTAACTGATTGATTAGTATTATTTAGCTCCAACGGTAAGTTTTTCTTCCATAGACTTGGAGTCGCTTTTGACTTGGCTCGTATTCTTACCAAATGGATTTCTATATATCATTTCTTTTTCTGGTTCTAAGAATTTGAATACTCTTTTGACCAATTTATTAGAAATAGGATTGCGATGTTTGATAAAGAAGTAGAGTTCTTGAGGCATTGCTCCAACAGAACTCTTGATTTCAGAGGCGGTTCTTGCAAAATCCAATTCTGATGAACCTGCTTCTATCGCTTGTTTGACCATTTGATATAACATATTCAAATAAATGTCATGAGAGCGAGTATAGTTACTATCCATTCCAAGGAAGTGGGAATGAGTTATACCATCATGATGGAAAGTAGTATGGAACCCAATCATTTCTCCATTCAAATAATAAGCAGTTAAGTGATATTCATCCGAGAATTGCTTTTTTAATGAAGAAAAATACTGAGGATGTAATGTAACTAAATTAAAATCTACTGAATCACATACTTTTTTATATAGCTCATAGATTCTTTCTTCTTGATTTACGATTTCTTCGTAATTCAAATCTCTAATTTCAATATCTTTAGCCCTTTTGAATGCTTGTTTAGCTCTACGTCTATATTTAGAAACCATAGCATTTAAATAGTCATCAAAAGATTTCCATTCTTCAGGGATTTCCATAACCATAGAAGGTTCTGCATTGAAGCAGTGGAAGTTAGTAGCCGATAAGGCCCCTGCTTGAGCTGTTTCGTCTTCAGTGTAGTCTTTAAAGAATAATAAATTGAAACGTTGCTTTTTTTGTTTTTCAATAATCTTGACGGCATGACTAACAACGTTTTCAACGAGTACAAAAGACTCTCTGACGGTTTTATTTTTGAAGTTCATACCAAAATTACCCGTCAATAATAAATTACCTACAATAAATGCTCTAAACTTTAAGTTGTTTAGCATCCATCTTTGTATTTGATATTTTATTTGAGAACCCTCGTTTTTAAGTCTAAATGCTTCTTTTCCTTTGACAAGAACCGATTGGGCATATATAGTTCCAATAAAACAACCTTCTTCATAAACATGTAAATAGATATGGTCAATATCTTTAGGTTGATTGGTTTTCAATATATCTTGAAATCCTTTTTTTAAGAAAAAAGAAGCCTTTGTATTATCTAATTTATATTCATAATCAATACTAAATTCTAAATTAGTATTTTCAATTGAAAATCGATTAGTATTATCTACAGGATGGACTTTTTTTGAGAATGGACAATACGAACAGTACATGATTTATTATAAAAAAGTTTTTGTATAAATGAATATGTAAAGCTAAAAGATAAAGAATGTTTTTTATTTTTTAATGAAAATTATTCTTTATTAAATAGCAACAATTTTGAATTTCTACTATAGAAACTCAAAATTACATAAAAAGTTGCTTGTTATAAGAATTTTAATCTGCTTTTAACTTAAAGCCAATACCGTGTATGTTTTCAATTTTAAGAGAAGCATCTTGTTTTAGATACTTGCGTAATCTTGAAATAAATACATCCAAGCTTCTACCCATGAAGTAGTCATTTTCTCCCCAAATTGATTCCAATATAAAAGAACGTTTCATGACTTCATTCTTATTTTGAATAAAAAGCAATAATAATTCAGCTTCTCTTTGAGTTAGAATTCTGGGTTCTCCTTCATTATAAGATAGGCTTAAGTTTTTAAAACTAAATTCGTATCCACCTAATTGGTAATGGCTAGGTTCCTCTATTTGATGAGTAATTTTGCTTCTCTTTAAAAATATTTCTATTTTTAGCATCAATTCTTCTATACTAAAAGGTTTAGTAATATAATCGTCTGCTCCTAGCTTAAGACCTCTAATTTTGTCTTCTTTCAAAGACTTAGCAGTTAAAAATAAAATGGGGATTTCAGTATTGTATTTTCGAATTTCTTCAGCAATAGAAAAACCATCTGCTCCAGGGAGCATGACATCCAAAATACACAAATCAAATTCTTTTTGTTTAGCTATACTTATAGCTTCTAAACCATCACTACAATGTGTAACTTGGTAACCTTGTAATTCTAAATTGTCTTTAGTGACGAATCCTAAACTTTCATCATCTTCAACATAAAAAAGGTGCGCTTTCTTGTTTTCGTTCATTTAGATTTAAATTTATATTCCTTATAAGGAATTTTACTTTTAAAAATACCTTACCCCCACAAAAGAGGTACTAATCCTCTGGAGTGTTTATTATGTTTGGTTTTGTACCAAATAAATGGTACAGATGATGTATTTTGTGATCGGTTTTTTCCTCTCTGGTTTTTAGACGTTAATTCTTATAAAATAAGTACACTTATTAACATTTTATTTAAATGTTTTAAACTATACTTCTAGTCTATTTCTATTTTTATTTCAGTGTATTGGTCTTTTTCACTTTTTATATTAATTTTCCAGCCATGAGCATCGACAATGTTTTTTACATAAAACAAGCCTAATCCAAAGCCTTTGACATCATGTACGTTGCCAGTAGGAACTCTAAAAAATTTATTAAATATTTTATTTTGATACTCTTTCGAAATTCCTATTCCTTCGTCTTTAATACTTAATTGAATTCCTTTTGAAGTATCTGAAGTTCGCATCGTTATATTTGGCGAATCTTTACAATATTTCATAGAATTATCAAGTAAATTATAGATGATATTGGTTAAATGTAATCGGTCTGCGTTTATAATGGGTTGATTTGCATTTAATTCTGCAATTATATTGCCATTTTTTTCTTCTACTTTTAAACTAGTACTTTCGATAATGTCTTCTAATAATTCATGGATGTTGATTTTTTCAAAATTGAGTTTGAAATTATCTTGTTCCATCTTTGCAATTTGCAAAACTTTTTCCACTTGATTATTTAGTCTTTGGTTTTGTTCTTGAATAATCCCTGCATATTTAGATAAACGTTCATTTTGCTGAATTGTAGGGTCTGAAGCAAAAACATTAGCAGATATTTTTATAGTAGATATAGGCGTTTTGAATTCATGAGTCATATTATTAATGAAATCTTTTTGCATCTCAGATAATCTTTTTTGCCTTAAGATGATATACATTGCATAAAGAAAAAATATAATGGCTAACAGTAATATAATTGTAAAAATTATTGACAACTGCATCTTGGTCATGATGTTAGCCGATTTGCCTAAAAAACGGATACCAAAATAATAAATAAACTCATCGTATTTAGGCAATTGAATGCTTATATTATCAGGAGTGTTTTCGTAATTTTCTGAGATACTACAAAAATCTCCATATACCATTTCATCACTTGAACAATCAAAAATTCCATATTCAAAATCAGAATTAATATTGAACTTTTCCAAAGTCTTTTGTAAAATGAATTCTAGATTATTAGGATCTATAACATTATTATAATTAACTACATAATAGTTAGATGTCCTTCTTTTAATCAAATCTCTATCAGGTAATGAAATACTATCTAAAGCAGCCAGTTCTTCAGTTGCTTTTCTTAAGGCTATCCTAACAGAAGAATCGAATTCTTCTTCATGAGCATTCCAAGTATTCAGTACCCAATAGGATTGAATGCCAATAATACCTGAAATGGCCAATGCGCCTAATAATATTAATTGCCAAATGGTCTTGTCTTCCATCGATTAAGAGAGTCCAATTGTTTTCATCAGTATGAAATCTAATTTAGTATTAAATAACTAATAATGTAATATATGTTCTTGACACGAAGTTATTCCCAATATTTTTAATTAAAAAAAATATTAATATCATTAACAAATAAAAAATAATAAATAAATACCTTTATTTAACAAAAATAATACCGAAAAAGCTTTATAAATGCCATATTCCAGAAACTACAGCGAATAAAATTGAACTAATATATCTGAAATAATCCTTATCGTCTTTAATGTTGGCTATTTCTTCAATTTGATAAGGAATTCTTAATGGTAAATAGAACATTAGAAACAGAAGAATACATATAGAATAATTCATTATTAATAAAATATCTTGCCCGTCTAATTTCATATTACTAGTTATAGTTTCCCATGTTACCGTATAAGCAATACAAGCATATATTAGTAATATAATATCCGCTATCCACTCTTTAATATGAGGTCTTTTATATTTTTGAAGAGTCTCTTCATCATTGATATCCATGATACAAAAAAGCAAATACAATTCTTTGATGACTACTATAAATATGCTAAGCGAAACGAACCAAGGCAATTCATTTCCATCTTTGCTGGTGAGTTCATAACCAAATGCTTCAAATATTGAAAATGTAATGATGATTGAAATGACACTGTGGAACATCCATAAGACAAAGCCACTTCCTGCTTCATGTTCATGCTCTTTGATGGATTGATGGACAAATTTTAGCTTTAAAGGAAATGCATATATTTCTAATATAGATATTAATAATAATAAAATAGCCAAGTAAGGCAAGTAACTATTTTCTTCATAAATGTTTTGGGTTGATATATCTTTTAATAATGGAGCAACAAAAATAAAATAAAGACCACAAATTAGATTAAAGAATAATCCTTCTACTTGATACCGTTCTTGATTCCAAACCTGACCTAATTTCATTGATTTTTTGTATATTTATAATTTTGAAGGTTTAAAATTAAAGTTTTTTCTAAAAATAATTAATTTTTATATAAAATGGAAGCATACGCTGCAGTATTGAATTACGCTATCCCTTTTTTTGTAATATTGATATTAATTGAATACCTAGCAGGTAGAATGATGGGGAAGATAACCATTCGTTCTATGGATACGATTTCGAGCTTGAGCTCAGGAATGACCAATATTCTCAAAGATGTCTTGGGCTTGTCAATTGTGATTTTAAGTTATAGTTTCATGGTAAAATACTTGGCTCTGTTCGATATTAAAACTACTTGGTTATTATACGTGTTAGCATTTGTCGGAAAAGATTTTGCGGGGTATTGGACTCATCGTTTTGAACATGTGATTAATGTGTTTTGGAATAGGCATATTATTCATCATAGTAGTGAAGAGTTCAATTTGGCTTGTGCATTGAGACAATCTATATCGGGTATTTTCGGTATTTTCACTTTTTTGTATTTACCAATGGCTATTTTGGGCGTGCCAACTGAAGTAATAGCAGTGGTTGCTCCTTTGCATCTTTTTGCTCAATTTTGGTATCACACAACTCTTATCAATAAAATGGGATTTTTGGAATACATTATTGTAACGCCTTCTCACCATAGAGTACATCACGCAATTAATGATGAATATATTGATAAAAACTTTTCACAGATATTCATTATTTGGGATAAACTATTTGGTACTTTTCAAGAAGAGTTGCCTGATGTTCCCCCTGTTTATGGTGTTAAAAAACCAGTTAAAACATGGAATCCGTTTTTAATTAATTTTATGCACATATGGCAAATTGCTAAAGATGCCTTTAGAACTGAAAAATTATGGGATAAAGTGAGGATTTGGTTCATGCCTACGGGGTGGCGACCAAATGATGTCAAGAAAAAATATCCAATAGAGATTATTACAGATATGAATAATGTAGAAAAATATGACACTCCGAATAATTTAGCTTTTAGAGTTTGGCATTGGACTCAGTTAATGGTTACTTTATTATTAATATTATATTTATTTAATAATATTGTACTATATGACTTTTTTAATGTGCTATTATATGCAGGTTTTATTGCCTTAAATATCTTTTCTTATACTACTTTGATGGATAGAAAAAAATGGGCAATTTATACCGAGTTATTTAAGTTTGGGGTAGTATTATCATTGGTTTATTACTGGAGTGGTTGGTATGGTGTAGATCGGTATTTTTCGTATGCAACATATATCTTTTTAAGCTATCAATTCATTTCATTATTGATAACTTTTTATTTTACATTTAGACAAGAAAGTGCAATAGAGGAAAAAATGGCAATTTCTTAATTTAATAACAAGATTTTTTTATTTTTTAATAATAAAGAAATTATAAACCTTAATAAAAATGTATTTATTTATCTAAATAATTTATACATTTGTAAGATTATACATTATAGCATATTTAAATTTTAAAAAATGAAACTATATTATTTTTTTGTTTTATTTTGTTTAGTGATGTTTTCTTGTAATTCTTCTGGAAACCAAGAACAACCACAAGTACAAACACCTCAAGTTCAAACGTCTAATTATCCCGTTTTTCCAGCTGAAAAAATCCAAGAATTGATTAATGTTACAGATGCTATTGATTTGCAAACAAATGAAGGTGTAAGTATGAGTGTTACAGATCAAGGAGCAAAGCAAAATATTGCCTTTTTTACCATTGATCCAGTCACAGATTTAAATTGCCCTTCGACAATGTTATTGTTTCCTAAGTCGGCTGGAAACATGTCTCCATATTATTTAGAATTACATTTAGGAGTAAATTGTGCGTTTTATAAAGTATATGAAAATGGTAAACCAACTTATGCGAATATGTTGCATCCTCAAGGCGCTCAATTTTTCAGAAATCAATTGGCTCAACTAGGTATTCAAATACAATAAATATTCTTAGTACTATGCAGAATCCATCATTTGCTGTTATTGATTTAGGAACGAATACTTTTCATTTATTAATTATTAAAAATAAAAACGAAAGTATTGGTAGGCAATCATTTAATATGGCAGATTATGAAATTTTACATAAAGAAAGAATTTATGTGAAATTAGCAGAAGAAGGCATAGAAACTATTGCAAATGCACCTTTTACACGAGCTGTAAACGCTCTTGAATATTTTGGTGAAATAATTAAAAAACATAATGTTCAATATATACGTGCTTTTGGAACAGCAGCAATGAGAACTGCTTCAAACGGCAAGTTATTGATACAAAAAGTAAAAGAAGAAATCGGAATCCAAATTGATTTAATAGATGGACTTGAAGAAGCGCGTTTGATACACAATGGAGTAATGCAAGCCATTGAAATTCATCAAGAAAGAATTTTAATAATGGATATTGGAGGAGGAAGTGTAGAGTTTATTATAGCAGATAAAGATAAGGTGTATTGGTCACAGAGTTTTCCTATAGGTGTTGCCGTTTTGTTTAAAGAATTTCATAAAACAGAACCCATAAGTGAAAAAGAAATATTAGATATTAATAATTATCTGAATGAAATACTAAAGCCTTTATTACGACAATTAGAAAAATACCCTACAAATATCCTCGTTGGTGCTTCGGGTACATTTGATGTCTTACAAGCCTCTTTGACAAATATAAGTGATGAACATACTTCAGTAAGAGTGAAAAGTGCTCTTTTTACTCCTTTTTATGATATTGTTATGAATACAACGTATAAGGAAAGGTTAAAAATGCCAAGCATTCCGCCCAAAAGAGCAGATTTAATTATAGTAGCTTTAGAATTGATTAATTTTATAATTAATAAAGTGGGTATACAAGAAATTATTGTATCTGCTTATGCAATGAAAGAAGGGATATTAAAAGAATTAGTACAACAAAAATTAAGTGGAGAATAGATCGTTTACATTTTGGGATATTGATTGGTCGACCATAGCTTTATTTATGGGCTTGGCATTGTTAGGCTGGGCAATGATTTATGCATCCAATTACGACCCTGATTCTACTGCTTCAATGTTGAGTTTGTCAACTACGGCTGGTAAGCAATTTTTATTTATAATAGTATCGGCAATAGCCGCATTCATTATATTTTTAACAGACCCTCATTTCTTTAAATCAATTTCATATTTAATATATGGTGTTTCGATTTTCTTATTAATATTTGTATTAGCTTATGGTAGCATTACTAATGGTGCAACTTCTTGGATAAATTTACCAGGAGGCTTTAAGTTTCAACCTTCAGAGTTGACAAAATTTGCAACTTGTTTAACTTTAGCCACTTATTTAAGCAGCACTAATGTATCCATGAAAAATTCTCAGTACGTTTTAATAGCGTCTGCAATTATTGTTTTTCCTGCAATATTGATTGTAATACAAGGAGATGCAGGTTCCGCACTAGTCTTCTTTTCTTTGTTCATTGTTTTATTTAGAGAAGGACTTAATCCTATGTTTTATATATTGGCAATAATTTTTGTTGTTTTATTTATACTAGGATTAGTGTATAATCCATTATCTATTATAGTACTCTTGTTTTTAGTGGCTTCCTTCCTATTAATCAATACTTTTAAGTCTAAACAAATATGGCTTGCTATAGCAACTGTTTTAACTATTGTATCTTATCTTTATTTTGAAAAATATTCTAATTATATATTAATATCAACAGGCTTGTTTTTATTAATATTATTATTAAAATCAATAAGAGTAAAAAGAGATTTTACAGTATTTATAGCCCTAGCTTTGATAGTGTTTTCAGGTTTTACCTATTCGATTAATTATTTGTTTTACAATGTTTTAGAACCTCACCAAAGAGATAGGATTAATGTTTGGTTAATGCCAGAAAATGCAGACCCAAGAGGCTCTTACTATAATTTGAGACAATCAAAACTAACCATCGGTTCTGGTGGTCTCACGGGTAAAGGATATTTAGAGGGAGAAATGACACAGGGTAATTTTGTTCCTGAACAACATACCGATTTTATCTTTAC